>QGUO01000010.1 GCA_003242495.1 Pseudomonadota bacterium
CGCATCGGTCCGACGGCGCCTGCAGGAAGTCCGGACGAATCATCGTCGCAGTGTCCTGCAAACCTTGTGCGCCGGCCATGCGCACAACCTCGTAGGCGGTCGCACCCCCGTCACCGCGCCGGCCACGGCGTCAATGCGGCGTCAATGCGCGGGCACGCCGAACAGCCGCGCGTGCAGCAGCACCACCGCACCGTAGACGACCACCGCCAGCACCGGTCGCCACAGCCCGATCTCGCGCAACGCCGGCGCGAACCGATTGCGACCGGCGGCAATGGCCGCGAACGGCACATTGGACGTCGCGCGCGCAAAGCGGTCCCAGTGCTCCCCGAACACCCGGTGGCGCTTGGCGTCGATGGACACGGTGCCGCCCAGCGCCAGCACCAGCAGCGACCCGAAGAGCACGAAGGATGCCAGATCGCCGTTCACCACCAGGTGCACCAGCGCCCAGAGCGCCACGCCCCACAGGAAGGGATGCCGCGTGATGCGCAGCATGCCACGCACCGGCTCGTCGCGGGCCAGCCGCCCCTCCATTCCCGCGGCGGTCGGGCTCGGCGTCGTCAGGCCGATGACGATGAACAGGAAGGCAAGCAGCAGCAGGGGCGCGGCCAGCGGTTTGAGCATGAGGAGCTGGCCCCAGAGGTTTGCGTAGGGTGCGCGGCCGTACGCGATCGCCAGCCACACGATGCCCACCGCCGAGGCCAGGGAGAACAGCCCGCGATAGACCTGCTCGCCCAGCGCCTCGACCAGGCGGTCGCGCCAGCGGGTGCCCGAGACCAGGAAGTGAATGCCCACGAAGAACACTGCGGCGGCCACGAGATTGCCCATCCAGCATCCTCCTTTCGCGACGCTGGCGCGAAGCCTAGCACGCTGCCACCCGACGGATGCGTCACGCCCCGCCGAGCGGCCCCGAGCCCGGGCAGACTCGCCAGGGCGCAGCTGCCGCCGGCGGGTGCAGCAGCGATAAATGGCCCAGAGATGGCCTAGATGGAGGAGTCCAGCCCGTCGGAGACGGCCTGCGGCGCCGGAGCATCCGGGGCGCCTTGCACCCCCGGCAATTGCATGGGCGTCACCCCGCCGCCGAGCCCCACGCTCCCCAGCAGCGGCAGCTTGAGCGACAGGCTGCGCGGATCGATACCCAGCGTGAGGCCCAGCACGTTCAGCTCCACCCCCTCTTCCCAGCCGACCAGCAGACCCGCGGCGCCGAAGGCGCTGAGCTGCACGCCGGTCCCGCTCGGCGTGCGCGCGGCGGGCATGAGGCCGAGATAGTCCTTACCGATGGCGGTGGGCGGCAGGTCCACCCGCAATTCCGGCACCTCGCGCAACACGTAGGCGACGAAGGTGTTGGAGTTCGGGCCGGGCCACACACGATAGGTGGCTGCGTAGGGATAGCGGGCGACTGCATCCTCGATGCGTGCGATGACCTCGTCCACCCCGGGGCCGCGCACGTCGGCGAGCAGCTCGGGACGATTGCCGAACCAGTAACCGTCGGCCGCACGCTGATGGGACACCACCGATGTGCCGGCGCGTCGCAGGCGATAGCCCAGCACCTCGTGGACCGTGAACGCGTCGGCGTTGGCCGGCTTGACCGCGATCCAGGTGTGCACGCCGAAGTAGCCGCGCCAGCCGACGGCACGCGCCGCGTAGACCTGCACCACCGGCTCGGGCGTCGCGGCCGGGTCGGGCGCCAGGCCCGCCGGTTCACGGCTTGCGGTGCGCCAGTCCTGGGCGCTGAGCTGGCCCGAGCCGCTCAGATAGCCGGCGGCGCATACCAGGTAGCCGACCAGACAGATCGCCGACAGGCGGCGCTTCAGGCCGGGTCGTGCGCGCAGGCTAGGAACTGCGTCCATGCGCGACCCGATGGTCCTGGAGGATGGTTCCCTTCACGAAGGTCTCGTGCGCGGAGTCACGCCACGGCTCGGCCAGCGCCTCGGCATACCATTCATGCATGGATGGCAGCGCCAGGAGACGAGTCACGTACGAGCGCGCGTCCTCGTCGAGTGGCAGATCGTAGGTCTGCACCCGGAACGCGACGGGCGCGAAGAACGCGTCGGCCGCGGTGAAGGAGCGCCCGGCGAGGAACGGTCCGCCGAAGCGTCGACGCCCCTCGGCCCATAGCTCGATGAGGCGTGCGATATCGCGCTCCACCTCTTCGGGCAGATCGTCGAGGCGCACACGCAGCCCGCAGTTCATGGTGCACTGCTCCCGCAGCGCCGTGAACCCGGCATGCATTTCGGTGCTCGCGCAGCGCGCCCAGGCGCGCGCCTGCGGATCGGCCGGCCAGACGGACTCGTGCCGCTCGGCCAGGTACTCGGTGATGGCCAGCGATTCCCACACGACGGTCCCGCCGTCGAGCAGACAGGGCACCTTGCCGGTGGGCGAGAACGCGCGGAACGACTCGAAGCTCGATCCCTCCTGGAACGGCACCAGCTTCTCCTCGAACGCGATGTTCAGCTCGCGCATCAGCACCCACGGGCGCAGCGACCATGACGAGTAGTTCTTGTTGCCGATGTGCAGTGTATACATGACGGATCTCGCTCACACAGGCACCGAACGCAGGAGCGCCGGATAGTACCGGAACAGCGTACCGATCCGCGCCACGTAGTGAACATAGAGTGCCGCCCAGAGACCGTGGTTCCCGAACGCCGTGAGCGCCCACCAGGCGGCCAGGAAAATGACCAGCGACAGCAGCATGGCATTGCGCATGTCGGCGCTGCGCGTCGCACCGATGAAAATGCCGTCGAGCTGAAAGGCCCAGACGCCGAGCACCGGGGCGGCGGCCGCCCACCACAAGTACTCGCGCGCCGTCGCACGGGTGGCGGGCTCGACGGTGAGCAGGTCGATGAAGTGCGGCCCCGCGGCTGCCAGCGCCAGGGAGACCAGCAGCGCCAGGCCGGCGCCCCACAACGTCGTCAGGCGCGCCGCGCGAATGAAGCCGGCGCGATCGCCCGCACCCAGTGCACGGCCGACGAGCGCTTCGGCCGCGAAGGCCGGACCGTCCAGGAAATAGGCGGCCAGCGAGACGAAATGCATGAGCACCGCATTGGCCGCCAGGATCACCTCGCCCTGGCGTGCGCCCTGCGCCGTGAACCACACGAACACGAAAATCAGCGCCAGCGAGCGGATCATGATGTCGCCATTCACGCCCAGCGTGCGCGCCAGCCGCTGCGGCTCGAACAGGCGCACGCGCGACCACGCGATGCCGCTGCGCCGCACATGGCGCAGGGCGATCGCCAGGCCCACGCCCGCCGCCAGAATCTCGGCCAGCACCGTGCCGAACGCCACACCGCTCACGCCCCAGCCGAAGCCCAGCACGAACAGCACATCGAGGACCATGTTGGTCAGGTTCAGGACGAGCTGCAGCACCAGCCCGATGTCCGTGCGCCCGAGCCCGATGAACCAGCCCAGCAGGGCGTAATTGACCAGGGTCGCAGGCGCCGCCCAGATCCGGATGTCGAAATAGTCACGCGCCAGTGCCTCGACCCGCTCGCTGCCCTCGAGCAGGGCGAATGCGATCTCGCGGATGGGCCATTTGAGGGCGATGAGCAGGCAGCCGACCATCGCCGCGATCAGCAACGCCCGCCCGAGCGAGGCAGCGATCTCTTCCTGGTCCCCGGCACCGAACGCCTGCGCGGTGAGCCCCGTCGTGCCCATGCGCAGAAACCCGAATGCCCAGAACACGAACGTGAACACCAGGGCGCCGAGCGCCACGGCGCCGATATAGGCGGGATCCGGCATGCGGCCGACGGCACCCGTGTCGACCAGGCCGATCAGCGGGGTGGAGATGTTGGAGATCATCACCGGCACCGCGATCGACAGCACGGTGCGATGGGTGAGCGGTGCGGAGCGCTCGGGGGAACGCTGGACGGGAGAATCGGCGGTCATGCGCAACAGCGAGGCAGCGGGCCCGGCATCATAGCCGCTTCGCGAACGGGAAGAAGTCCTCGCGGGCGCCGCGACGGGGACGCCTGCACCCACACGACTCAGGTCCGCGGAGCGGAACGGGATTGACGCGGCCCGCCGACTGGGCACCCGCCCGGGCCGGGGGTACCATGCCCCGAGGGCCGCTCGATCGGCGGCAAGAGGGACTCACCATGCGCGTCTGGACCAGCCTGCCGCTCGTGCTGTTCGCCGCCCCGATGACGGGGCTCGCCGCGACCGTCGTCCATTGCGGGCAACTGATCGACGTGGCCGCCGGGGAGATTCGACGCGAGGCCACGGTCATCGTCGAGGACGCGACCATTGCGCGCGTCGCGCCAGGCTACCTGCCGGCCGCGGTTGACGACGAGGTCGTGGACCTGCGCACCCATACCTGCATGCCGGGGCTCATGGACATGCACGTGCATCTGAGCGCCGAGCAAAGCGAGCGCACCGACGTCGAGCGCGCGCGGCTCAACCCGGTCGATCACGCCTACCGCAGTGTCGTCTACGCACACAAGACGCTGCTTTCGGGCTTCACGACGGTACGCGACCTGGGCGCCGGCGCGAACGTCAACATCGCGTTACGTAACGCCATCAACCAGGGGCTGATCCCCGGACCGCGCATCTACACCTCGGGCCGCTCGATCGCCACCACCGGCGGGCACGCCGATCCGACCAACGGACTGCGCGCCGACCTGGTGCGCCCACCCACGCCCGAGGATGGCGTCATCAACAGCGCCGCCGATGCCCGCCGCGCCGTCCGCCAGCGCTACAAGGACGGCGCCGATCTCATCAAGATCACCGCGACCGGCGGCGTGCTGAGCGTGGCCGCCAGCGGCAAGAATCCGCAGTTCACGGTCGAGGAAATCCGCGCCATCGTGGACACTGCCCGGGACTATGGCTTTCATGTCGCGGCCCATGCGCATGGCGCCGAAGGCATCAAGCGCGCGGTTGTCGGCGGGGTCACCTCCATCGAGCACGGCACCTTCCTCGATGACGAGGGCATCCGGCTCATGAAAAAGCATGGCACCTGGCTGGTCCCCACCATCATCGCCGGCAAGTGGGTCGGCGAGAAAGCCGAGGTCGAGGGCTTCTTCCCGGACATCATTCGTCCCAAGGCCCGTGAGGTCGGACCGCAGATCCAGAGCACCTTCGCCAAGGCCTACGAGGCCGGTGTGAAGATCGCCTTCGGCACGGACAGCGGCGTCTCCGCCCACGGCGACAACGCCCGCGAGTTCGAGTACATGGTCGAGGCCGGCATGCCGCCGCTCGCGGCCATCCGTGCGGCGACGCTCGCAGGCGCCACGCTGCTCGGCGTGGCCGACACGCTCGGCACGCTCGAGCCGGGCAAGCTCGCGGACATCGTGGCCGTACCTGCCGACCCGACCGCCGACATCTCCGTCATGAGCCGGGTGAGCTTCGTCATGAAGGATGGGAAAATCTACAAGCGACCGGAAGCGCCCGTCGCTACCCTGAGCGGCCGCTGAGCCTCGGGCGCGACCGCCCGACCCGGCGGGCCCGGGCACGTCGCTGCGCGCAGGCGTGCGCGACGATGGGTGGGCGCGCCAGCGTGGTCAGAGACGGCACATGACGTACTCCTGTGATGCATTGATCCTCGGCGCCGGCCACAACGGCCTGGTATGCGCCGCGTACCTGGCGCGCGCGGGCTTGAAAGTCACCGTGCTCGAGCGCCGTGGCGTGGTCGGCGGCGCGGCGGTGACCGAGACCTTCCATCCGGGCTTTCGGAACTCGGTCGCCGCATACACGGTCTCGCTGCTCAATCCCAGGATCATTCGCGACCTCCACCTGGCGGAGCACGGGCTGCGTATCGTCGAGCGTGAGATCGGCAACTTCCTGCCGACGGAGGATGGTCGCTATCTGGCGGTGGGCGGCGAACGCACGCAGGCGGAAGTGGCGAAGTTCTCCCCGCGCGATGCCGGGCGCCTCGGGGCCTATGCCGCGAACCTCGAAGCCATCGCCGACGTGCTGCGCGACATCGCCCTCGAGACGCCCCCGAACGTCGTCGAGGGCAGCTGGCGCGCCGCGCTGCCGGAGCTGGTGCGCAGCGCGCGGCTCGGCGGGCGCCTGCGCCGTCTCGACACCGCTGCCCGCCAGCGATTGCTGACGCTGTTCGCCAGTTCCGCGGGCGACTACCTCGACGGCTGGTTCGAAAGCGACCCCATCAAGGCCGTGTACGGCTTCGACGGCGTCGTCGGCAACTATGCCAGCCCCTACTCGCCCGGCACGGCCTACGTGCTGCTGCACCACGTGTTCGGCATGGTGAACGGCAAGAAGGGCGTGTGGGGTCATGCCATCGGCGGCATGGGCGCGATCACCCAGGCGATGGCGCGCTCGGCCGCGGCGGCCGGGGCGGACATTCGGGTCAATGCCGCGGTTCGCGAGGTGCTCGTCGAGTCGGGGCGCGCCGTGGGCGCCGTGACGGAAGCCGGCGATGTGTTCCGTGCCCGGCTGGTCGTTTCCAATCTCAATCCCAAGCTCCTCTACCTGCAGCTCATCGACCCGGCCGTGCTCCCGGCGCACTTCCGTGCGCACATGGAACGCTGGCGCTGCGGCTCGGGGACCTTTCGCATGAACGTCGCGCTGAGCGAGCTGCCTGATTTCCTTTGCCTGCCCGGCAAGACACGGGCACCGCATCACACGGCGGGCATCATCCTCGCTCCGACGCTACGCTACATGGAGCAGGCCTGGTTCGACGCGCGCACACACGGCTGGTCGAAGCGGCCCATCATCGAAATACTGATTCCCTCGACGCTCGACGATACCCTGGCGCCCGCCGGACGACACGTGGCCAGCCTGTTCTGTCAGCACGTCGCGCCAGAGCTCCCGAACGGCGAGTCCTGGGACGCCCATCGCGAGCGTGTCGCCGATCTGATGATCGATACCGTCGACCAGTATGCGCCGAACTTCAAAGCGTCGGTGATCGCACGCCAGATCCTGAGTCCGCTCGATCTCGAGCGGACCTTCGGACTCGTCGGGGGCGACATATTCCATGGCGCCCTGACACTCGATCAGCTCTTCTCGGCCCGTCCGATGCTCGGCTACGGCAATTACCGCGGGCCGCTGCGCGGGTTGTACATGTGCGGCTCGGGTACGCACCCCGGCGGCGGCGTCACCGGCGCCCCGGGGCACAATGCCGCGCGCGAAATTCTCCGCGACCTGCGCCGCTGAGGCAGCCAGCGCCCGACTTCATCGCGGTCCGAGCTGGCATTCGTCCGCGCTCGGCACGCCGATGCGGTGCGTCAGGCAGCCGGGCGCGCCGGCCCGGCTGCCTGCCTGCTACACGCGCCTACCTGCCGTCTGCCTCCTAGTCATCGACAGCGGCATCGAGTCGGCGCCGTCGGCCCAGGGCCAGTGCACTCAGCGCCATGAGGAGCAGACCGAGGGGACCCGGCTCCGGTACGGAGAAGCGTATGCCGCCGACGCCCGCACCGCTTTGGATGCCGCCCAGCAACGCGAAAGAAACATCCGCCGAGCTGCGCTGCACGGCCGCGGTGTCCACCCAGTAGCCGATGCTCGGCACATCCGGGAGCGGCCGCAGCTCCCCGCAATGGCCGCACCATCTGACCAGGTCGAGCAGGCTGCCGGTCGCATCGAACAGGAACAGCCCGAACTGATCCCCCGCGAGACTGAAGAAATCGACGCTCAGATAGTCGACCGGATTCTCGAAGTCCACCCGCAGCGCCGAGTAATAGCCCGTGGTCTGGAGAAAGTCCGCGCTGAACAAATCCGTGCCGGGTGCAACATGCTCCAGATACAAAAGATTTCCGGTCGTCTGGAGCACGGGCTGATTGGCGCCATTCAGATCCCCGCCCCAAAGCACCTGCGTACCGGTCGGAGCCGCGCAGGGCCACCCTGTCCCGGCGCCGACGCACTCCGGCACCTCCACGGCGAAGACGGCGTGCGTCGTCAGATACGACTCCCCATAGCGATGCGCGATCTGTGTGAGCGTCACTCCCGGCGTCGTGCCCGTGACCATCGATCCGGAAGCATACGCATTGGGATCGATCATGCCCGCAGCGGCGGTCCCGGACGACGCCAACGCAATCAGCGCCATGATGCTGCGGGCGCGGTGGCTCGAGTGTCGCTCGTCGACCCATGCCATGAGACGTCTCCTTGGTTGACTTACGAGTTGTCCGACATCATGCAGGTCTTGTACCGGGCCCATGGAAAGTCGTGAGAATCAGAACGTTCAGGCGGGGATGCAGGGCTCGGCCGACCGGATCTGTCAGACCTGCCGACGAGCGCCCTGCACAAGCTGCGCCCGGCTGCTGCACAGCGCTCCGTCCCGGGTCGCTGCAGCCACTGCAACGCACATTCACGAAGCGCGTTCTCATCATGACGGAGGCGGGCCCGCTCCCTCCGATGCGAACACCTTGCTGCAATTGCGCCCGGCCTGCTTGGCCGCATACAAGGCGCGAGCGGCCCTGCGCATCAACCGGTCGAGGGAGTCGTCATGCGCTCGAGCTTCGGCCACGCCGGCGCTGAGGGTCACCGCGACCGGCACGCGCCCGGCGAGGTCACGCTGAGCGGCGACGCGGCTGCGCACGTCCTCCACCACCGACAACGCCTCCATCGCCCCTGTGTTCGGCAACATCACGGCGAACTCCGCGCCCTGATAGCGGGCAAGAATGTCGGCCTCACGCACGCGCTCACGCGCCAGCTCGGCGACCCGGCGCAGAATGGTGTCGCCGATCCGCTGGCCGAGCGCGTCATTGATGCGCTGGAATCCGTCTACGTCGAACATGATGACGGCCAGCGGCGTGCCGTAGCGACGTGCAATGAGAAACAATTCCTCGCCGAGCTCGAAGAAATGCCGCCGGTTGCTCACCCCGGTCACCTCGTCGGTGCGCGCCTTGCGCTGTTCGCGCGTCAGCGCCCGCTGCAGCTCCCGGTTGAGCGCCTCGAGCGCCGCGCCGGCATCGCGTAGCTTCGCCTCGAGTCGTCGGCGGGCGGTGATGTCCTGGTGCACCAGCACCAGGTAACTGTTCCCGTCGTGCACATAGCGCGAGCCGTGCAAGGCCAGACACCTGGGCTCGTCCGACGAAGCGTAGTGCAGCAAGAACGCCTCTCGTTTGCCCGCGAGCAGGTCCTGTAAGGCAGTGCGTGTGGCGCGTGCCGGGTGTTCGTCGTCGGCGTCGGGCGACACGGCCGCCGCCTCGAAGATGCTCACGTAATCGGCGCCGCGATCGGCGGCGGCGCGCAAGGCATCGTTGTCGCGCGCGAAGCGCTCCCACATGGCATTGGCGGTCACGATCGCGCCGCGCGCATCGAGCACGACGACCGGCTCGGGCAACGCGTTGAGCAGGCTGTAGGCGAAGGTATGGTCCATGGCAGGGTGGAATCGACAGCCCTGCGTCACCTGCTGCACCTCAGGTGCCCGAGCGTCGCTCTACGGCCGGTCACACGAGCACATTGCCCCGGATGCTCGACCGCGCTCGATTGTAGCGGCCTCCCTCGCCGAAGCATCCTGCGGAACGTCCCGACGGTGATCGGATGGCAACCAGGCGGCATCGCGCACTGCCGCATCCGGCCATCGCCGTTCCTGCAATCGACTTTCCTGCATCGGTCCTTCTGGAAGCGCTCGGGGTGCCGCTACGTCACTCGCATACCGTCAGCGCGCGGATTGCTCACACTCGCCCTTGGCCGGACGTGTGTATCGTTGCGCCACAGCCGCGCTTTCTGTCGACGGCCCATCGTGCGCTAGCGCTCCTCCTCCGGCGCACGTGGCGGCGGCTCGAAGAACCGCGCGTCGACCGGCTTGTGCGCCAGGATTTCCTCGCGCGTGAGCCCCTGGAGCTCGTGCGGGAAGACCAGCCACCGGTCGGTGACGCGGACATAGAAATCGGGCACGAGCCGGGTCACATTGCGCGCCGGCTTGTAATACATCGTCGCGATGCGGATCTGCTCGGGCAGGTTGCGCCGACAACGGCGCGCGAGCTCCTCGAGAACGGCTTGCAGGCTGCGCCCCGAATCGAACACATCGTCGATCAGCAACAGCCGGTCCTCGGCCGTCAGCCGGGAAACCAAATAATCCACCGCGTGCACGCGAATGCTCTTCGACTGCCGATCGAGGGCGTAGTACGACGAGGTGCGTATCGAGATGTGGTCGCAGCTCAATCCGTGGTACTCGAGCACCTCCTGCACCGTGATGCCGATGGGCGCGCCGCCGCGCCAGATGCCCACCAGGAAGGTGGGCCGAAAGCCGCTGCGCACGATTTGCATCCCGAGCTCGAGTGAATCTCGCAACAGCGACTCGGCACTGATGAACATCTTTTCCATGGAAGCAGCGGTCATGAGCGGGTCAGAGAAAGGGTGTCACGGCGACGACGTATCGTGTAACGCGCGCACGGCAGGAAGGATTGCACGGCGCACTGCCGTTGTGTGACCGCGACGGCCGTTATATCGTTCCCGAGTCGGCCGGTCGGCGGCGCCACGCCGTCGGCCGCGACCGTGCAGCTTCGTATCCGGGAAGCATCATGACGCGCAGCGCGAGTGTCGCGATCCTGATCCACCTGGCCACGCTCGGATATGCCGCCGACTCGCTCGCCGAGGATGCCGGGCCGCGCGCAGCCGATGCGCCACCGCTCCAGCGCCCGACTGCCTCGTCGGCCGAGCGTCCCACCGAGGAGCCCGGCGAACCGGCCGCAGCGCTGCCGACACGCCTCGACCTGCGCGTACCACCCATCACCCGGCTCTACACACCCGAGCAGATCGAGACGCTCCTCGCCGGGACCCGCGACATCGAGGAAGTAGAGGTCGAGGGCCGGCGCGAGCCCCCGGCGCCGCCCACGCCCGCCGTGTGGGGCGGCATTGCCGCGCCGGCCTGGGCCATCCTCAACCCGTCCCAGGCGTGGCGCATCCTGGCCCCCATCCCGCCGGACCGCAGTGAAGCGCTCAACAGGCAGCCGGATGCGACCGACACCCACCGCGAGCCCATCCGACCTCCGCAGCTCGAGCCCTGAACCGCAATTTATGGCGGCCGGCGCACGTTCCGCCGCCCTCCCGTCCCGCTGTCATGCCGGCATCCGCCGATTGCCGATCGGCCGCGGGCGTTCACCCGCGCGCACGCCCGGCTGCTTTGGCCCCGCGTCCGCAGGCACGTCCATGACATCCCTTTGGTTTATGCTGGTGACATGCACAGTGCCCTTCGCGAGTTCATCGAGCGCCATCCACGCCTGTTCGTGTTGACCGGCGCGGGCTGCAGCACTGCCTCGGGCATTCCCGACTGGCGCAATGCCGACGGCGACTGGAAACGCGCCCGCCCGATCATGTTCCAGGCGTTCATGACCGACGAGTTCGTGCGACGTCGCTACTGGGCCCGCAGCCTCGTCGGCTGGGAACACTTCCGCCGCGCGCGACCCAACGATGCGCACCGCGCGCTCGCAAGCCTCGCACACCGGGACCGCATCACCGGTCTGGTGACCCAGAACGTCGACCGACTGCATCAGGCGGCGGGCAGCCGCGACGTGATCGATCTGCATGGCCGGCTCGACCAGGTGCGTTGCATGGATTGCGAGCGACGCCTGCCCCGGGCCGACTTCCAGGAGGAGCTCCTGCGTCGCAATCCCGACTGGGCCGGCCTCGCGGCCAATGAGGCGCCGGATGGCGATGCAGACCTGGACGGCGCGGACTTCACCCGGTTCCAGGTGCCCGCGTGCCCTCATTGCGGCGGGCTGCTGAAGCCCGACGTGGTGTTCTTCGGGGAGAGCGTCCCGCCCGAGCGGGTACGCGGGGCCATGGATCGCCTGCGCCGGGCGGATGCCATGCTGGTGGTCGGCAGCTCGCTCATGGTGTTGTCCGGCTATCGGTTCGCCCGCGCGGCCGCGGCGGCCGGCAAACCCTTGGCCGCCGTGAACCTCGGCCGCACCCGCGCCGACCCTCTCTTGACCCTCAAGGTGACGCAGCCCTGCGCCGCGGCGCTCGCCTTCCTGCTGGAGGGCCAGGCGCCTGCCTCGGCACGGCCCACCGGCAGCGGCTGACGCCCAGGGAACGAGCCGCGTACCTGCTGTGCGAGACCCTCGACCTGCCTTATGACCAGGCGGCCGCCGAGCCTGTATTTATATCCAGCGCTGGGTCATGATACGCCATCATGAATGCCAGCCTGCAGACCGCCCCGGCGCCCTTCGCGCCCCACCTCAATCCCGAACAACGCCGCGCCGCCGTCTACGGCATCGACGGGCCGCACGGCTTCAGCGCCGGGCCATTGCTGATCATCGCCGGCGCCGGCACGGGCAAGACCAACACCCTGGCGCATCGCGTGGCGCACCTGCTTCTCAAAGGCGTGCCGCCGGAGCGCATTCTGTTGTTGACCTTCACACGCCGCGCCGCTCAGGAGATGCTGCGACGGGCCGAGCGGATCGTCGCCCAGACGCTGCCGGCCGGCGGCCCGGGCGGCGCCGGTGCGCACCGCCTGACCTGGTCAGGCACCTTCCATTCCATCGGCAATCGACTGCTGCGCATGCACGCGAGCGCGCTGGGGCTCGACCCGGCGTTCTCCGTGCTCGATCGCGGCGACGCCGCCGACCTCATGGATCTCGTCCGCCAGGAGCTGGGGCTGGCGCGCAAGGAGAAGCGCTTCCCGCGCAAGGACACCTGCCTCGCCATTTACTCGCATCGTGTGAACAGCCAGCGCAGCCTGCGGGAGACACTGGATGAGGCCTTTCCCTGGTGCCGCGAGTGGGAGGACGAGCTCACACAACTCTACCGCCGCTACGTGGAAACCAAGCACGGCCAGCAGCTGCTCGACTACGACGACCTGCTGCTGTACTGGCACGTGTGCATGCAGGAACCCTCGCTGGCGCGCGAGATCGGCGCGCGTTTCGCGCATGTGCTCGTCGACGAGTACCAGGACACCAACGCCCTGCAGGCGCAGATCATCCATGCCATGAAGCCCGACGGCGTCGGGCTGTGCGTGGTCGGCGACGACGCGCAGGCCATCTATTCGTTTCGCGCGGCCACCGTGGACAACATTCTCGACTTCCCGCAGCGCTTCACGCCGCCGGCCGAGATCATTACGCTCGAACGCAACTACCGCTCGGTCGAGCCGATCCTCGCGGCCGCGAACCGCTTGATGGCCGCCGGCACGCGTCAGTTCCGCAAACAGCTTCGCTCCGGCATCGCCTCGCAACGCAAGCCCCGCTACGTCACGGTGCGGGACGATCAGGCCCAGGCGCTGTACGTGGTCGAACAGGTCCTCGCGGCGCGCGAGCAGGGCACGCTGCTGCGCAGACAAGCGGTGTTGATGCGCACCTCACATCACAGCGACATGCTGGAGCTGGAACTCCTGCGACGCAACATCCCCTACGTCAAATACGGCGGCCTGAAGTTTCTCGAAGCGGCGCATGTCAAGGACGTGCTCGCGGTGCTGCGCTGGGTGGACAATCCGCGCAACCGGATCGCCGGCTTTCGTGTGCTGCAATTGTTGCCGGGGGTGGGCCCGGCGCACGCCGACCGCTGTCTGAAGGTTTTCGCAGCCAGCGGCTATGCCTGGGAGACGCTGGAACAATATCGCCCGCCGCTCGCCGCCGCCGAGGACTGGGCGCCGCTCGTCGCCCTGGTGCGCGAGCTCAGCGCCGCCGACCAATGGCCCGGCCAGCTCGAGCGGCTGCGCCGTTGGTACGAGCCGCACCTGCAGCGCATCTACGATGCCGCGGCCGCGCGCCTCGGCGACCTCGATCAGCTCGAGCGCATATCAGCCCAGTTCGCCACGCGCGAGCGGTTCGTCACCGAGCTCACGCTCGACCCGCCGCAGGCCACCGGCGATCTCGCCGGAGATCCGCTGCTCGACGAGGACTACTTGATCCTCTCCACGGTGCACTCGGCCAAGGGCCAGGAATGGGATGCGGTGTACGTGCTCAACGTGGCGGACGGTAATTTCCCCAACGAGCACGCGACCGGCCGCCCGGACCTCATCGAAGAGGAACGCAGGCTGCTGTACGTGGCCATCACCCGCGCGAAACGCGACCTGCACCTGATCGCCCCGCTCAAGTACTACATCACGCAACAAAGCCGCACCGGCGACGCGCATGTCTATGGCGCCCGCAGCCGCTTTCTCAGCGAGGAGGTCTTGCAGGCGTTCGAGCACACGACCTGGCCGGCCGGCGTGGTCCATGCACCCGGGGCTGCTGCGGGCGGCACGGTGCGCGTGGACGTGCTCGGCAAGCTCAAGGGCATGTGGGAATAACGCGTGGCGGGCAGCGCGTGGTCTAGTGCTTGGTGGCCGCCCCTTCGCGCAGGCTCAGCAATGCGTACCGCTCGCGATTGATCTCGTCTGCGGTGCGCACGCCCAGTCGTCGCAGCAGGGGCAGCGGCGGACACCAGCCTTGCAGCGCATGCTGCAACAGGAAGGCCGAGACCGCCGTCGGCAGCAGATACCAGCGGCGATGCTTGAACGCACCGAGCCCCAGCCCGAGCAGGGAAAGTCCAGCGGCAGCCGTTTCGATACAGCGCTCGACGTCCCATTCGCGATCGAGCTGCCGCAGGCGCTCGTCGATCGCCGCTCGACCCTGTCGCGCACACGCGGCGATGCGCCGGTTGGTTTCGCGACGGATGCGCTCGTTGACGGCCTCGGCGGTGTGAGCCGGCACGCGACCGGCGGAACTGGCGACGATACCCATGCTGCACCTCGTCGGGGAACGCGCGTTGTCGACGTATTGCGCACGTCCAGGCAACGTCGCTTCGCCGGCGAAGTTCCGCGTCGCTCAGCTGGTGCAGCCGACGACCTCGCGCACCGCCTCGGTGACGATCTCCGGGCGATCGACATGAATGTAATGCCCGCTCTCGAACACGCGCACATGTCGCGCCCCCGGGAACTCCTTGGCGAGTTCGTCCTGGAAGCGGGCCGCCAGGGCGCGCGACGCCGGTGTCTCGCCGCGCAGCGCGCGGGTGCTGGACAGCACGATGGTGGGCACGGCAGGCGGCGGCGGGCTGGCGGACACCTGTTCCCCGGCGAGAATACTGTCGTTGAACTCGCGGCGCACGATGAGCGGCATATAGAGCACCACCGCGCGCCCGGCGCGCCGCGCCGATGACTCGTTGGGCAACTGTTGCTCCCGGTGCGTCGAGTCGACGAGCACCAGACCGGCGACTTCCTCGGGGTACTGCCGTGCGAAGTACTGCATGTACAGCCCGCCGAGCGAATGACCTACCAGTACGTACGGAGGCCTGACGTTGCGGCGCGCGAGCTCCCAGCGCAGCTCGTTCACGACCGTGGCGGCGTCGCGCGTCCCCGAGGCGGCCGCACTGCCCGGATAGCCGGCGCGCGTGTACGTCACCGTGCGCGTGCACTGGCCGGCGATCTCCATCTGGATCGGCCGCCAGGTGTCGAGGGTGTCACCTAAACCGGCTTCGAACACCACGGTGGGCTCGCCCTGGCCTTCGATCACCATACGGTGATGCGATGCAGCACGCACGGGCTCCGTGTGGGCCGTCAGGACAGCAGCCAGGAATACCACGCCGAGCACGGCGCGCCAGCCGTGCTTGCGTGCGGCTCGGAAGCGGTTCGATACAAGAATGGAGGACTTGTGGGACGACATTGAACCGCATTCAACCTCAGGCGCGGTGGTGCGAACAATCGGCCATTCCTGGCTGGCCGCTCCAGACATTCGCCCATTCCGGGGCCAGTGTTTCGTGCACCGCCGCGCGCGCCGGTGATTTCGCGGGAGCCGCGCGTGCGTGTCGCGCGTTCACCCCATGCACGATGGAGTGCGCAGCTTGGCCGGCATGCCCGCCGGAGGAGGAAGGATGAACACCTTGCGAACATGCGGCGCATTGGCCGTGTTCCTGGTCGGTGGCGCGGTTCTCGCGCAGCAACAGCCGCCATCCGGCGAGCAGCAGACGCAGCCCGGACAATCCGAGCACGCGCAGCCCGGCGAATCCCCGTCGCGCGGGATTTCGAAGGAAGACGCGACGCGCGAGATGTCCAAGGAAGTGGAGCCCGAGGACAAGCAGGCCATAGAGAACCAGCGGCAACAGACGACCCCCTCCACCAGCGGCACGGAAGGCACGGCGGCCGATCGCACCCCGCCCGGCGAGACGCCGACCGGCGTGGCGGGCAGTGCCGCCGACCCGGGCACCGCCGAGATCGTCGGCGCCGAGGTGGTGAGCGAGGAAGATCAAACGGAGATCGGCTCTGTCGTGGACGTGGTGCTGGACGAGCAGCAGCAGCAGGCCGAGTTCCTGGTGATCGACAGCGAAGGGCAGATGGCCGCAGTGCCGTACTCTCAGCAGCTGTTTGCGGTCAGCGAGGACAAGGTGGTCATCGACGAGCAGCGCCTGCGCGACGCCCCCAAGCTCGAGCAGGGCGAGTGGCGTGGCGGCTCGGACGCATGGAAGGACGAGTCGATGAATTACTGGAAGCCGTAAGCGCCGCTGCAAGACCGGAGGTCGCGGGCCCGGAGGCACCTTACTCCAGCGTCGGCCGCCTCCGCCTGGACCCGGGCTTTCGGGTGCGAGGTGGCCCGCCTCCTCGTCGCGCGAGAAGGCGGGCGCCGGGTGGGCGGCCACCCCGCGCGGCTGAAATCTCGAACAAGGGGCGGTACTCGCCGGCACGACGGGCGATCACGAATCCTGGATGACAATGCGACCGCCCGGACGCGGTCAGCCCTGGTACAGACCGTCGTTCTTGGGCGGGTCGACCGCGTCGACCCCGCGCGGGGCGCCCAGCGGCTGGTGATCGGGCGACGCCTCCAGCTGCCCGCCGTCCAGCTCCAGCAGATAGCCGATCACCGCGAACAACTCCTCGCGACTCAGCTCCTCGACCGGCATGCCCATGAGCTTGAAAGCTCTGCCGCGCTGTTCGTAGCGGGCGCGAAAACCCAAATCCACGGCGACCTCCGCGAAGATGCACGTGCAGGTGCAACGCGCCCTGTCCGCGCGGGTTCCCGGCCGTGCGTTGCGGCGTGGAGTCGGGCGGTCAACGCCGGGCCGAAAGCGGCTCGGCGCGCTCCCCGATGCCGCCGCCCACGGCGAGTGCCAGATCCACGGCGTTGAGCAGGGCGTCACGGCGCGCCGCGATCAGGTCGATCTCGGCCTGGAACAGCGTGCGGCGCGCATCGAGCAGCTCGAGATAGGCGATATCACCCTGGTCATAGCGCAGCTGCGCGAGCTCGGTGGCGCGCTCCAGTGCCGCGACCTGTTGGGCACTGGCTTCGCGAACGCCGGCGATCTGCCCCTGGCCGCGCAGCGCGTCGAGCACTTCGCGAAACGCGACCTGCACGGTGCGCACATACTCGCCCTGGCGCTGCGCGCGCACTGCTTCGGTGCGCGCCACGTTGGCGCGCAGCCGCCCGCCCTGGAAGATGGGTTGCAGCAGCCCGCCCGTTGCCGACCAGGCCTCCATGGGGGTCGTGAACAGGTCGCTGAGCTCGGGACTCACCGAGCCGAACACGCCCGTGAGGCTGATGCGCGGGAACAGCAGCGCGCGGGCCACGCCGATGTCCGCGGCGGCCGCCTGCAGCGCCGCTTCGGCCGCGCCGATGTCGGGACGGCGCGTGAGCACCGCGGAAGGCAGCGACGGCGGCAGCAACGGCGCGTCCACCAATTGCATGGTGCGGGCGACGATCGCATTGTCGACCAGCTCGCGCGGCGGCCGCCCGAGCAGCACGCCGAGCGCATTGCTGTTGCGCGTCAGTTCGAGCTCGAGTTGATGGACCCTGGTGCGCGTCGCCGCGGTATCCGCTTCCGCACGCTTGAGCGTGAGCTCGTCGCTCTCCCCCGCATCGAAACGCAATTGCTCGAGGCGCAGCGCCTCCTCGCGGTCGGCCAGCGTCGCGCGCGCGCGCGCCAGCTGCTGCGCCGATGCGAGCAGCGCGAAATACCGGCGCGCCACCGCCCCGGTCAGGCTGAGCTTGGTGGCCTCGCGCCCGTACTCGGTGGCCAACAGCTGCGCGCGCGCCGCTTCCGAGGCACGCTGGTAACGTCCCCAGAAATCGAGCTCGTAGGCGACCGCGCCCTGCACCGTGTAGAGCGTGCGGGTACGTTCGAAGCCCGGCACCGACAGGATTTCGCTGTCCTTGGTGCGCGTGGCGTCCGAGCGGACGTCGATCGACGGCAGACGATCGGCATTGGCGATACGCAGCCCGGCGCGTGCCTCGGCCACGCGCGCCGCGGCGATGCTCACGTCGGGATTGTTCGCCAGCGCCTCGTCGATCAGCTCATCGAGCACCGGGTCTTCGAACATCCGCCACCATGGATCGGGCAGCGAGACGCTCGTCTCGATCGGCTCCGACAAGGCATCCGGAAGCGTCTGCTCCGGCACCTGCGGATCGATACGCGTGACCACGCAGCCGCCCAGCAGTATCGCGAGCGCGATGCCCGTCATGCGCGCCCAGCGCAGCCGATGCCTCGTTCCGGACGCCTCAGGCATGATCGCTCCCCGGAGCCGGACCGGCGGGCATCTCGGCGGCGCGCTTGCGCCGCTCGCCAAGCCCGGCGATCCAGCAATAGAACAACGGCACGAACAACGTGGCGATGAACGTCGCCGCCAGCATGCCGCCGATGACCGTCGTGCCGATGGCATGGCGGCTCGCAGCGCCCGCTCCCGAGCTGATGGCAAGCGGCAGCACGCCGAACATGAACGCCAGCGAGGTCATGATGATGGGTCGGAAGCGCAGTCGCGCCCCCTCCACCGCCGCCTCCCTGAGCGGCATGCCCTCCGCCTGCTTCATCATGGCGAACTCGACGATCAGGATGGCGTTCTTGGCCGCCAGGCCGATCAGGGTGAGCATGCCGATCTGCAGGTAGATGCTGTTCTCCAAGCCGCGCAGCCACACTGCGGCGAGCGCACCGAAGGCGGCGAACGGCACCGCGAGGATCACCGCGAGCGGCAGCGTCCAGCGCTCGAACTGCGCGGCGAGGATCAGAAACACCATCAGCACGCCCAGCATGAAGATGCCGCCGGCCGAGCCGCTGCTTTCCTTCTCTTGATAGGACGAGCCGGTCCACGCCAGCGTGTAGCCTTCCGGCAGCACCTGCGCAGCGACCTCCTCCACCGCCGCGAGGGCGTCACCCGAGCTGTAGCCCGGCGCCGCGTTGCCGATGACCTTCGCGGACGTGAACACGTTGAAACGCTCCACCACCTCCGCGCCGGTCACGTTGCGGATGGTCGCCAGGGCCGTGAGCGGCACCAGCGCCCCCGAAGAGGCCCGCACGTACACATCGCGGATGTCCTCGGGATATGCCCGGAAATCCGGCTCGGACTGCAGCTGGACCTGGAACACCCGCCCGGAACGGTTGAAGTCGTTCACATAGAGCGCGCCGAAGGTGCTCTGCAGGGTCTCGAACACATTGGCGACCGGCACCCCGAGCGACATGGCCTTCTCGCGATCGAGATCGATGCGGATCTGCGGCACGTTCGCGCTGAACGTCGTGTTCACCCCGGTGAGCTCCGGACGCTTGGCGGCGGCCGCGATGAACTGCTGTGTCACCTCGGCGAGCGCTTTGAGATCTCCCTGGCCGCGTGACTGAATGTATGCCTCGAATCCGCCCGTCTGGCTCAGGCCCTCGATGGGGGGCGGCTCGAAGGCGATGAACATGGCGTCGCGGACCTTGGCGCCGGCGGCGAAGATCGAGCCGACCACCGCCGACGGCGAGAGCTCCGGCGATTTGCGCTCGGCCCAGTCCTTGAGCGGCACCCATACCGCGCCCGCGTTGGTGCGGTACGCGAACGTGAGCGGATCCAGGCCGGACATGCCCAGGGTGCTCTCCACCGCCGGGTGCTGCAGCAGTTCCTGGGTCATGGTGTTGACGGCCGTCACCGTGCGGTCGAGCGACGCCGCATCCTGCAGCAGGGCGACCATGAAGACATAGCCCTGGTCCTCGTTGGGCGCGAGCGAGGTCGGCACGGCCCGATACAGCCCCGCGAACGCCAGCAACATCGCTGCAAAGATACCTGCGGCGAGCACGCCGCGCTTCATGATGAAGTTCACGCCCCGCAGGTAGTGACCGGTCATCTTGTCGAACCACGCGCCGAAGCGCGCCAGCGCGCCGTGATGCGTGACGTCTTCCTGGCGCAGCAACATGGCGCACAGCGCCGGCGTGAGCGTCAGGGCAACGAAGCCGGAGATGATGACCGATATCGAGATCGTGATGGCGAACTGGCGATACATCTCGCCGACGAGCCCGCCGAGGAATGCCACCGGCAGGAACACCGCCGTCAGCACCAGCACGATGGAGATCACCGGCCGGGTGACCTCTTTCATGGCGATGTGCGTCGCCACCGGCGCGGGCAGGCGGTCGGTGCGCATGA
>QGUO01000346.1 GCA_003242495.1 Pseudomonadota bacterium
CCCTGGTTGCAGGCGCCGTGCAATGTGCCCGGTGAGCCCCCCCCCCCCCCCCAGCCGCTTGCGCCCAGGGAGCCGTTCGGTGGATCGGCGGGGGCCGCCGCCGCCCGCCTGTTCGTGCGCATTACGCTCGATGCCGGCATCGAAGAGCTCGTCGCCATCGTGAGCAACGTCAACGATCGCCTGCACCATCCGCGGATCGCGGAACGTACCGTGATCGGGGAACGGCCGGAGGAACTGGCCAGATTGCGCTCCCTGTACGCGGCGCGGCGCTATGCCCGGCTGCGACAGGCGCTGCGCCAATATCACATGCTGAGACTGGGGAAGCTCGCGGCCATCCATCGCGAGCTGATGCTCCTGCAACTGTCCGGGGATGTGTGACCCCGAATCGATGGCCGTCGAGCCACGGTTCCGGCAAGGCACGCGCTGGTGCACGCCCCCCGGGTCAGGCCCTCAGCAACGCCACCAGGAACACGATCCAGCCGGCGATGAGCGCCATCCCTCCAAGCGGCGTCACCACGCCGAGACCGCGCGGCGCACCGAAGCTCAGCGCGTAGATGCTGCCGGAGAAGAGCACGATGCCAACCGTCACCAGCGCCGCCGACGCCCGCAGCCAGGGCGTTTCGGTCATCGTACGCGCCAGCAGCCCGATGGCGAGCAGCCCGAGCGCGTGATAGAACTGATAGCGCACCGCGGTTTCGTAGATCGCCAGCCGATCCGGCGCCAACCTGGCCTGCAGCGCATGCGCACCGAACGCTCCGAGAATCGTCGCCAGCGCGACGAGCCCTCCGCCCGTCGCCAGAATCCACCGCCCGTTCATATCACCTCGCCACGCCCATGCCTGGTCCGGATGCCCTTATACCCCAAGTTGCCGCACTCGACGCGCCGTGCGCTTGGCAGCGCAAAGTGCTTTCCCGACAATGCGGCATTCAGACACAGCGCGGTGGCCCGAGGAGCACACGTGGAGACGATTTCGTGGGAAGAGTTCGCCAAAGTGGAGCTGCGCGTCGGGCGCGTGCTCAGCGCCGAGCCGTTTCCCGAGGCCCGCAAGCCGGCCTACGTGCTGCATGTCGACTTCGGCCCGGACATCGGCATCAAGAAATCGAGCGCGCAGATCACCCGGCGATACGAGCCCCAGGCCTTGGTCGGACGGCTGGTGGTCGGAGTGGTCAATTTTCCGAAGAAGCAGATCGGTCCACTGATGTCCGAATGCCTGGTGACCGGCTTTCACGACGAGCACGGCGATGTCGTGTTGTGCGTGCCGGACCAGGACGTTCCTCTCGGCGCGAAGCTGCTGTAGCCCCTCCATCCGAGCGACGCCGGCGCGGCGGACTTGCGGTGCGGGCCACGAACCTCCTATTTTGACCCCTGGGCGAGGATGTGCGGAGAGGGATGTGAGGGTATTGCGTACGATGATCGTCATGGCAGCAGGAACCCAGGTGCTCGGCGGGTGCTCGCAAGGACCGCAGGATCCGCCCCCGCCGCTCGCCAGCATCGGCGCCTGGGGCTTCGACCTGGCCGGCATGGATACCGGCGTGAGACCCGGTGAAGACTTCTACCGCTACGCCAACGGCACCTGGCTCGCCAACAACGAGATTCCGGCGGACCAGACGACCTGGGGCGCATTCGGCCAGCTGACGCTGCGTACCGAAGAACAGGTGCACGCCTTGCTCGAGGCGCTGCCCGAGTCCGCGCCGGCAGGCAGCACACAGCAGAAGGTGCGCGACTACTACCGGGCCTTTCTCGATGTCGAGCACATCGAGGCCGCGGGCCTGGCGCCGGCGCGTGCCGGGCTCGAGACGATCGCCGCCGCCGACACATATGCGGACGTGGCCCGGTTGATGGGCCGGGCGGATCTCGGACTGAACTCGCCGATCTATGTCGGCGTGACCCTCGACCAGAAGAATCCCGACCGGTACATCGCGGTCGTGACCCAAAGCGGCCTGGGCCTGCCCGAGCGCGAGTACTACTTGAAGGACGACCCCGCGCTCGTCGAGATCCGCAGCCGGTATCGCGCACACATCGCCCGCATGTTCGAGCTCGCGGGCATTCCCGGCGGCGACGCCAAGGCGCAAGCCATCCTGGCGCTCGAAACCCAGATCGCCCAAGCGCACTGGCCGGCGGCCAAGCGTCGCGAGCGCGACCTCACGTACAACCTGCGCAGCGCCGAGGCGCTGCGTGGAATGGGCGAGCCCTATCCGTGGACTCACATGCTCGAGGCCGCCGGACTCCAGCAGCAGAGCGAGTTCGTGGTGCGTGAACTGGACGCAGTGGAATCGCTGGCGAAATGGTTCACGTCGGTGCCCGTGGAGCAGTGGCGCGATTACCTGACGTACCACTACCTGCGCGCCCACGCCTCCGTGTTGCCGCGCGCTCTCGACGAGGAAAACTTCGATTTCTACGGGCGCACGTTGAGCGGCCAGCCGCAGCAGCGCGAGCGCTGGAAGCGCGCCGTGGCGGCCGTGAACCGCGCCCTCGGCGAGGAAGTCGGCAAGCTGTACGTCGCGCAGCACTTTCCCCCCGAGTCCAAGGCCAAGATGACGGAACTCGTGGACAATCTGCGCCGTGCCTATGCACAGCGCATCCGCAACGTTCCCTGGATGTCCGAGGAGACCAAGGCGCTCGCGCTGGAAAAGCTTGCCGCGTTCCGGCCGAAAATCGGCTACCCCGACCAATGGCGCGATTACAGCGGGCTGGAGGTACGCGCCGGGGATGCGTTCGGCAACCTGGTGCGATCGCGAGTCTTCGAGTGGCAGGACGATCTCGATCGCCTGAGCAAGCCGGCCGATCGCGACCGCTGGTTCATGTCGCCGCAAACCGTGAACGCCTACTACAACTCGACCTTCAACGAGATCGTGTTCCCGGCTGCCATCCTGCAGCCGCCGTTCTTCGATCCGCACGCCGACGACGCCGTCAATTACGGCGCCATCGGCGGTGTCATCGGCCACGAAATGGGCCACGGCTTCGACGACCAGGGCGCCAAGTCCGACGCGCGCGGGGTCCTGCGCACGTGGTGGCAACCACAGGACGAGGAGGCGTTCCGCAAGCTCGTGGATGCCCTGGTCGAGCAGTACGGCAAGTACGAGGCACTCCCGGGACTGTACCTCAACGGTCGCCTCACGGCCGGTGAGAACATCGGCGACCTCGGCGGGCTCACGGTGGCGTACGAGGCCTATCGCATGTCGCTCGCTGGCCAGGCACCGGCCACCATCGATGGCTTCACCGGCGACCAGCGCTTCTTCCTGAGCTGGGCGCAGGTGTGGCGCGAGCTGAAGCGCGAAGAAACGCTGCGCACCCAGGTGATGAGCCGCCCGCACAGCCCGGCGCCGTTCCGGGTGAACGGCGTCGTGCGCAACATCGATGCCTGGTACGAGGCGTTCGACGTGCAACCCGGCGATGCACTGTACCTGCCGCCGGAGCAGCGGGTGAGGATCTGGTAGGCAGCCCGCGCAGCGCGCCGCGCGTGGCCGCTGCGCCGGAGCCTGGGGCTTGCCGGGCCGACCGCACGCCGGCCCGGCGAGTTCACGAGCGCCGCAGTCGATCAGACCGCTGACGGTTCGTCAGGCCACGGCGGCATCACTTGCCGGCGCGCCCCGGGACGCTCGCGACGCCCGACGTTGCTCGACCGCGCGCGCCAACCGCTCGAGCACTTCGACGGACGTCTGCCAATCGATGCAACCATCCGTGATGCTCTGTCCGTACTCGAGCGCACGGCCGGCAACCAGATCCTGGCGACCCGCCTTCAAGTGACTTTCGACCATGACGCCGCCGATGCGTTGCTCGCCCCCCTCGATCTGACGGGCAACGTCCTCGACGACCTTGGGCTGATTCTCGGGCCGCTTCGAGCTGTTGCCATGGCTGACGTCGATCATGATGCGCGTGCTCTGTCCGGCCGCCGCGATCTGTGCACACACGTCCGCGACGCTGGCTGCATCGTAGTTGGGAGTCTTGCCGCCGCGCAGGATCACGTGGCAGTCCGCGTTCCCCGCGGTTGCCGCAATGGCGCTGTGACCGCGCTTGGTGACGGCCAGGAAATGATGCGGATGCGAGGCTGCCTGCACCGCGTCGATCGCGATCTTCACGTTGCCATCCGTGCCGTTCTTGAAGCCGACCGGGCACGACAGTCCCGAAGCCATCTCGCGATGCACTTGGCTTTCGGTGGTGCGTGCGCCGATCGCGCCCCAGGTCACGAGGTCCGCGATGTACTGCGGCGTGATGATGTCGAGGAACTCGCAGCCGGCTGGCAGGCCCAGGCGGTTGATATCGAGCAACAGGCCGCGGGCGAGCCGCAGGCCCTTGTTGATGTTGAAACTGCCGTCGAGATCCGGGTCGTTGATGAGCCCCTTCCAGCCCACGGTGGTCCGCGGCTTCTCGAAATAGACCCGCATGACGATCTCCAGGGAGCCCTGGAAGCGCGCCCGCTGCTCGTTGAGCCGCGTCGCATATTCCATG
>QGUO01000347.1 GCA_003242495.1 Pseudomonadota bacterium
CTGGGCATGACGCACGAGCAAACGAACGACGAGAGCTCATGCATGAGCGGGTGCGTGCCGGACTGTGGCATGGGGGCGAGCACGAGCGGCTGCCGGACTGGTCGCCTGCGCGGGCGCGCGCCGTGCAGGCGTTCCTGGGCCTGTCGGAATCGCGTATCGCACTCATGCAGCTGGAGGATTTGATCGGCATGGACGACCCTGTCAACGTGCCGGGCACCAGCGACGAGCATCCGAACTGGCAGCGCAAGATCGTCCTCGACCTGGAGGAGATCTTCGCGCGTGCGGAGGTTCGCGATGTCCTGACGGCGGTGGATCGCGCCCGTAACGGCCTGCCCGTCAATGGCTCGTGACGACACACGAGCGGATTTCGCATTCCACGCATGAGGGCTCGAGCATGCACAAGTCGCGATTGGCTGGTTTCATCATCGACTGCAAGACCGACGACCTCGAACAGGCCGCGTCGTTCTGGAGCGCGGCGCTCGGTTTTTCGCTCGCGCCGCGTGCCGAGGACGCGAGTCCCGACAAGTATCGCGAGCTGCATACCGGGCCGAACGGGCTGCACGTGGAGGTTCAGCGGGTCGAGCACGAGAGCCGGGTGCATCTGGACATCGAGACGGACGACATCGAGGCGGAAGCGCGGCGTCTCGAGGCGCTGGGCGCGCGACGCATCGAGCAGGTGCATACATGGCTGGTGATGGAGGCGCCCACCGGTCAACGCTTCTGCATCGTGCGTCCGCAACGCAGCGATTTCGCGGCCGGGGCAAACCAATGGCCATAGTTGCACCGCGTTCGGCGGGGCGCCGCTTCGATAAGTGAAATCCGACGAACGTTAGGGGTTTTTGGCCGGGCTGTCGGTGGATCCAATCCGGGGTGTCGGGCGTTGGTTCGCGGCTTCGTTCACGGAGGTACCGCGATGATCTCCCGACTGACCCGCACTTCGCCGCCCGTGTTGCGTCCTCGGATCACGCCCGACCCGAAGCAGGCCGCCGAGCTGCTGCGGCGCATGAACGCGCTCAGCTACTCGCCTGAGAACGGCTTCCATCGAGACCGCATGCAGAGCAGGGTGCGGCCGCCACGACTGAGAATCGTCAAATAGCGGCCGCCTGCCTGGTGCCTCAATCGGACTGCGAGAACCGCAGGCGCACCATCGCACGCTGCGACACGCGCTCGCCGTTGCGCACGACGGGCTCGAAGCGCCACTGGCGTACCGCCCGGACCGCCGCATCGTCGAATACGTTCGCGGGACTGGCGTTACGCACTTCGATGTCGTCGACGGTGCCGTTCGGCGTCACGGTGAACGCCAGTTCCACCCAGCCCTCGATGCCGCGCTTGCGTGCGGTATCCGGATAGACGGGGCTCACGGTGCGGGTGCGCTTGAGCGACGACGCGGAGACGATGTTGTTGCGCGCGTTGTAGTCATCGCGCGCGGCGATCAGCTCGCGCTCGGCCTGTGCGATGCTGGCCTCGTCGAAGCGTGCGCCGACGTCGCGTGCAGCGGCGATGAGCTGTGCCGAGCGGTCGAACACGCTCGCGGTCATCGCCATGCGCCCCGCCTCGAGCAGGCGCGTGGTGAGGGCGCGCGACAGCTCTTCGAACTCAGGAGCGTTCGGCGCGGCGGCTTCCAGCCGACGCAGCCAGTCGCGGGCGCTGTCGCCTGCCGGATCGACCAGCTTGCCCTCGTTCAGGCGCTGGCGAATGCTCGCCACCAGGTTCTGCGTGTCGTTGAGTGCAGGCGCGCTGCCGGGACGCGGGCTGGCGCCGGATGCGCTCGCGCGCGGCGCTGGTGCCGCTGCGGGCGTTGCGCTGGCCACCCGATTGGCCTCGGCGATCTGGCGCTCCACGCTGGCAAGGGCGGCGCCCGCAAAGCCGAGCTGGCGGGCAGCGTTCACCAGCGTCTGCGCCTCGCTGCGGTCGCCGGCGCTCATCGCCTGATCGGCAGCCCCGGCCAGCGCCTCGCCGAGCTGGCGGATGCCCTGCGTCACCGCGGGATCGGTCGGATCGAGACGCCGGGCCTCGAGCAGGGCGTCGCGCGCGCTGGAGCCGCTCGGCGAGATCAGCCGCCCTTGCTGGATGCGGGTGTTCGCCTGCGCGAGCAGCGTGCGCACGCGTGAGCCGACTTCCTGCGCCTGGCTCAGCTTGAGGCGCTCGCGCTCGCGGGCGATCTGCGTGTCCAGGAACGACAGGCGTGGATGATCGGGCTCGATGTCGCGGGCGATCTCGATGCTCAGAATCGCTTCCTCGAGGCGCTCGGCGGTGAGCGATTCCTCGGCGCGCTCGAGGATCTTGTCGGTCACCGAGCGGATGCCGGCGCGGGCCTCTTCGTTCTGTGGATCCAGGGCGAGCGCGCTGCGGAACAGGTCGAGGGCGCTTTCGCCGGGCGGCTCCAGGTAGCGTCCCTGGGCGAACGCTTCGCGCGCCAATGCGATCTCCGCCTGCACGGGATCGGGCCGCTCGAACACGCTGGGTGTCTCGCTGGTCTCGGTGCTCGGCTGCAGGGCAACGGGCGGAACCTCCGGCTCGCTCGTGAAACGGCTTACGCCGAACCAGATGCCGCCGATCACCAGGAGCAATCCGCCGGTCAGGGCCGCATACGTGGCCACGTAATTCTTGCCGCCGCCCCCGCCGGTGTTGCCCGCCTCCAGGCGCTGGCCGGCCGCGCGCAGGTCGATGTGGTGCGTGACCGCGGCTTCCAGGGCGAGCCGCGTCTGGCCGTGCGACAACGGGGTGAGCAGGAAGCGGAAGATCCGGCCGGCGGCGGTGAGTTGCATCAGCGCGGCGCTGTCCTCGCGCTTACCGGCCACCACGACCACGAGTTCCGGAAAGTGCTGGGTGAGCTGGGCCACCATGGCGGCCACGTCGGAGGTGCTGGCGGTGTCCGCCACCAGGACGCCCGGCTGCAGGGTCGGCAGGCGGGCCGCGATCTGGTCGAGATCCGGCGCCTCGGAGACCGATGCGCCACGCGGGGCGGCCTTGCGCACGGTCTCGATCAGGGATTCGTCGCGGCTCAAGACCAGGATCGGCGGCTGGTGCCCCCCTGCGGCATGTCCCTCGCCCTGCGTGTCGTCGAGTTCCAAATTCACTTCGTCCGCGGCACCGTGGGCGCCCGGACGGATGGGGTGAACGTTCGCCATTTGTTCCCGCTCCTGGGGTTTTTTCTGCTCGTTCCCCTAATACTACTGACCCCCCGTGGACAATCTGCGACGTGGATCAGCTTTTCTGGAATGATGTCGTGAAACGTTGCTCAATCCCGGCATGGATACCCATTCGGGCGTATCAGTCATCGCTGCACCATGTCATTGTTGGGAGGAACGGATTTACGGGCCGGCGGCCGCTGGGCTATAAGCGCGACGATGAGGAACACACCGGCGCCGCCCAGGCCCGCCAGACGGCGACATATCGTGGTTTCCCCCTTTGGCGAGCGGGAGGATCCCTATTACTGGCTGCGCGACGATACCCGCTCGGATCCCGAGATCCTGGCCCATCTCGCCGCGGAGAACGCCTATACCGAGGCCATGCTGGAGCATTGCCGCGACGAGATCGCGCAGCTCTACGAGGAGATTGCCGGGCGGCTCGAGCCGGATGCCGCCAGCGTACCCGTACGGTTTCGTGGTTACTGGTATCGGGCGCGTTATCGCCCGGGCAGCGAGCATCCGCTGATCCTGCGGCGCCGCGACGCACCCGACGCCGAGGAGCGCGTGCTGCTGGATTGCGAAGCGCTGGCGGCGCAGCACGCCTTTTTTCAACTGGGCGACCATGAGCCGAGTCCGGACAACGAGTTGCTGGCCTATACCGAGGATACGATCGGCCGGCGGCAATATCGGCTGCGCGTGCGTCACATTGCCAGCGGCGAGCTGCTCCCCGACATCATCGAGAACGTCGAGTCCTGTATTGCCTGGACCGATGACAGCCGCCGGATCCTTTACGTGGAGAAGGACCCGGTGACATTGCTCGGCCGCCGCGTGCGCTGCCACACGCTCGGCACGCCGGTCGCCGAGGACGAGGTGCTCTACGAGGAGCACGACGAGAGCTTCGATCTGTCGGTGAGCCGCAGCAAATCCGAGCGCTACCTGTTCATCGGTGCGGAGAGCACCACTTCCTCGGAGTGGCGCTATGCCGCCGCCGACGACCCCGCGCTGCGCTTTGAAGTATTCGCTGCGCGCGAAGCGCACCACGAGTACCAGCTCGAGCACATCGAGAATCGCTTCATCGTGCGCACGAACTGGCTGGCCGAAAATTTTCGCATCGTGAGTGTCGCGCCCGGCGAGGAGGGCGAGCACGCGCGGTGGCGCGACGTGGTGCCGCACGACACCCAGGTGTTCGTGCAGGACTTCGAGGCGTTCCGTACGTTCCTGGCGGTGAGCGAGCGTTCCGCGGGGCTGAGCCGGCTGCGCATCCAGCCGTGGGACGGTCCGGCACATTACGTGGCTGCGGATGATCCGGCCTATAC
>QGUO01000011.1 GCA_003242495.1 Pseudomonadota bacterium
AAAGAGAAGACGGCATACGGTATCTATTTCGGTCTTCTGGGCTCGGAGAGTTGTTTAAGAGACAGGGCTGGAGCGTGTCGGTGGCATCAACAGGCCATTGAGCACATTGCCCAGGATTGCCGCGGTCAGCACGCTGAGCCATGCAATGCCGGGCCCGAGCATCTGTCCGGCGAAGTAACCGAAGAAGACGCCGAACGCGAGATTGGCCGCGAGGTGCCCGGCATCCGCGTGCAGCGTCAGCGCCGTGACCGGGCGCCACCACTCGCCCTCGTGGGCGAAGCCACCGCGCAGGGCGCCGGCCCCATACCAGTCGGCCCCGGTCGCGTGCCCACCCGCCAGCCAGGCAATGCCGAACATGGTGAGCGCATAGCCCGCCGCGCCCAGCCAGGCATGCGCGTGCAGCCTTGGTCGCGGCGGCGGCATGTCGCGCGCGCGGTTTTCTGCCTCGTGCATCGCCAGCTGGCCGAGCGCCGCGGCGCGTGCCTCTTCCGGTACCTGCAGCGCGAACACGCCGCCCTCGACGGTGATCTGTGCCGGGATGGCCAGCGCATCGAGCACCAGGGCGCGCTGCTCGCAGGCAGCCAGGTCGGCCGAGCGATAGATTTCGACGAACGCCATGGGATGCGTGGACTCATCTCTCAGGCAGACATGTCCATGCAGGCTACACGAGCTCGCCGGGCAGTGGTGAACCTGCCTGCGGGTTCGCGTGTTCCTGAAAGGGATGGAGGTCAAGGAGGCTGCAAGCCCCGCCGGGGCAATGTGATCGTCGGCGAGGGACGCAAGTGGCGTCCCGAGGACGGCCGAGGAGATTGCCGCGGCGTGCGCGCCCGATGCGCCGGTGCATGAGCGTCTGCGAGCCCGAGCATCTGCCGCTGGGCGGGGCGGGGCGCTGAACGGTCCGCCGGCCCGCCCGGAACCTTGCCGGAGCGTGCGAGTTCGTCGTGGATCGAACCGGAGTCGTACGGAGATCGAACGTGTTCACCCTCAGAAGTCCGGCCTTCGCCGAAGGCGGCGCCATACCGAGGAAGTACACCCACGATGGCGAGAATCTGTCGCCGCCGCTCGTCTGGTCGGATCCGCCGCGCGGCACACGCAGCTTTGCCTTGATCTGCGAGGATACGGACGCGCCGATCGGCGCGTTCCGCCACTGGGCGATCTGCAACATCCCCGCCGATCAGCGCGGCCTCATGGAAGGCACGGGCAACCGGCCGACGGAAATCTGCGAGTTCGCGCAGAACGATTTCGGTCGTGCCGCCTACGACGGCCCTGCGCCGCCGCGCGGTCACGGCGTGCATCACTATCATTTCAAGGTCGCGGCGCTCGACGTCGACGAAGTCGAGGTGCTGCCCGAACAGAGCGCCGCCGAACTGTGGGCGTTGGTGGCACCGCACATCATCGCCGAAGCCGAGACGGTCGGCACCTACCAGCGCTGAGACTCGTGCAATCGCTCTGAGCTACCAGACGAGTGCCTCGCGCGCACGCTCCTGGTAGCGGTGCGCGGAGGCGCGCAGATTGTCGTTCTCGATGCGAAACGGCGTGCGCGCGACGTAGGCCAGCACCCTTGGCACACCGAATTCGCTGATCAACGGCCGCACCAGCATGATGCCGCCATAGCGCTGTACCTCGCGGTAGGCCTTGTCGTCGTTGCCCATCACTTCGCGACGGAAGTCGCTGAAATCCTCCGGCCAGATCTCCTCGATCCGATTGGTGTTGAAAATCGGCCCGTGCGCAGTCTTGATGTGCTCGGCCACGCCGTTCACCAGCATCTCACACGGCAAGCGCTTGCCCATGTCGGTGGAGCGGCAATCCTCGTGGGGCCACGACAGGTCGTTGGCCTTGGCCGCGCGTTGCATGTACGCGTGCCAGAGCGCGTTGTCGACCGTCTCGATCACCGGCACCTCGAGCCGGGCGCGCTCGTCTTCATAGTAGGGCCAATACTCCGTGGCCGCACTCATCGGACTGGGCATCCGTGCATTGAGGATGTGCCGCGGAAAGATGAGCGTGTCGTGCTGGCGGTCGTAGTATTGGTTCGCCTCGATGAGGGCGGCCTGCGGATCGCGGCTGGACACCAGCTTGATGCCGATCTCTTCGGGCAATGTCGCGGAGAGGTCGCCGAAGGCTTTTTCGATGGCCTGTGCGCGATAGCGCACCAGCTGCGCGAAGCGTTCCTCACAGATCTTGCGGCTTGCCTCGCAGGCCCACGTGGCCGACGTCTCGAGGAGGAAAAAAATCGCGGCGGCAGACGCGAAGAATTTGACGAAGCAGGACTTGATCATCGCTGCGCGCATCCCTGGGAATCTGCCTCCTAACGAGACCGTGGCGGTGAAGTTCCGCCGCCGGACATACGCACGGGGACTCGCGTAACATGCCGTACTTGGCAGAGCTGGGCCGCACCGCCCGGACTGGTGTTGCAGAGGAGACAAAGCCTATGAGAATGAAGTTGATGGCCGTTGCGTGCATGACTGCGCTGGCCGGGTGCGGCAGCGCCAACGATGCGGCCCTCGAGGAGGACGCGGCGACGGCCGGCGCCGACAGCGCTACCCGCGGATCCTTCGTGGTCACCGAGATGGCCAGGTTCAACGAGCCGTGGGCGATGCATTTCCTGCCGGATGGGCGCCTGCTGGTCACCGAGCGGCCCGGGAGGCTCAAGCTGCACGAGATCGGCGGCACGACGGGCGAGATCCGTGGTGTGCCGCAGGTGGCCTACGGCGGCCAGGGCGGACTCGGTGATGTGGTGTTGCATCCGGATTATGCCGGCAACAGCCTGGTGTACCTGAGCTACGCCGAGGCCGGCGAAGGCGGCGTCGCCGGCGCGGCGGTCGCCCGTGCGAACCTGGTGCTCGACGATGACGGCGGAGGGGAGCTGACCAATCTGGACGTGATCTGGCGCCAGGAACCCAAGGTGGAGGGTGCCGGGCATTTCGGACACCGCATCGCTTTCGGGCCGGACGGCTATCTGTATATCACCTCAGGCGAGCGCCAGAAGTTCACGCCGGCGCAGGATCTGGACGGCAATCTGGGCAAGGTGGTGCGCCTCAACGATGATGGCACCGCACCCAAAGACAATCCGTTCGCCGAGCGTGGTGGAGTGGCCGCGCAGATCTGGTCGCTGGGTCATCGCAATCCCCTCGGCATCGCGTTCGACGCGGACGGGCGCTTGTGGGTGCACGAGATGGGCCCGCGCGGTGGCGATGAGCTCAACCTGATCGAGCGCGGCGGGAACTACGGCTATCCCGATGTTTCCGAGGGTGAGCACTACGATCTCACGAAGATTCCCGAGCACGACACCCGGCCGGAGTTCCGCAAGCCGGCGATCACCTGGCTCCCGTCGATATCACCCGCCGGCTTCGTCATCTATGACGGCAGCGAATTCCCCGCCTGGCGGGGCAACGGCTTCATCGGCGGATTGTCGGCCCGCGCGCTCATTCGCGTGGAGTTCGACGGCGAGTCGGCGCGTGAGGCGGAGCGCTTCGACATGGGGCAGCGAATTCGTGAAGTCGAGCAGGGACCCGATGGCGCCTTGTGGCTGCTCGAGGACGAGCGCGAGGGGTCGGGCGGTCGCCTGTTGCGCTTGACGCGCCCGGCCGCCGACTGACGAGCGGACCCGCCACGCCCGGCCGCGGGCTCGCAGGCCTTGGAGCGGCACGGCCTGAACGCCGCCCACAGCCTGCCGAGCCTCGCCGCCGGGCGTGCGCCGCGCGACGCCTGGGCGGCAGCCGGCGCCCTCCCTGGTCATCAGCCATTCACTGATGGCGCGAGACGGGTGAGCCCGTCTCATCAGCGCTGCGACCTGCGCCATCATGCGTGCGGGGCGTTCCTGAAAGCATTCGGTGTTGCGCCCGGAATCATCCGGAGCGCGGCGCGCGCTGGAGCTCGGGCAGCGCTGCTTGAAGCACCGCGGAGGGCTTGCCGGCGAGTCGCTCGAACGCCTCCGCGAGCTGCTCGCGGTTCACCTTGCGCAGCGGCATGAGCGTGCGCACCAGGTCGTCGAGGTCGTGCTGGCCGCCGGTGAGCGCGCGCAGCTCGGCGTCGAGTTCCAAAAACACGGTGACGGCGCGCGCCGTGCGCGGGCCGCTCGAGCGCGGGGCGAGCAGCGTCTTGACGTTGCGACCGTGGTGGCGCATCCAGTCCAGCGCCAGCGCCGCGCGCCGCTCGCTCAGCAGCCCGGCGCGGCGCATCAGCTCGATCGAGTAATACTCGGCGATGCCTTCGCCGATCCAGCGATCGTTGCCAGCGCCCCCGATACGCGTGACCACATGCACCAACTCGTGCACCAGTGTGCTCGTGCCGTTCTCGCTGATCAGTGGGCGAGCCGTGTGCATGTACAGCGACTGCGGGCCGGAGAGCCCGCCGCGCCACATGGGGTCGCCGGCGCCGACGATGAGGAGCTTGGGCGGCAGCTGTCCGAACGCACGCTTCATTTCCGGCGCGACCATGTTCGCGAAGGCAAGGATGTCGTTGCGACGCATGGCATCGCCCTTGGGAGCCGCGACACTGATTTCCATGCCTTCGATCCACTCGCGGCGCGTGCCGACGTCCCCGGCGATCATCCAGCCGACCGGCCGGGCAAAGCTGCGCTCCGGGTTCTCGACGATGAATGCCGCGGCATCGCCGTCGCTCAGGTAGGGCGTATCGACATTGGTCCAGCCTGCGGGCAGGGCGAAACGCAGGCGTGCCCGCGAGCGTGCATCCTTGGTCATCCGCACGCGCGCGGCAGGGACCAGGTGATCGCCGCGCACGATGACCCAGTTCCCGGTGATGCGCGCATCGTAACCGTCGCCCCGGCGTTGCTTGTCGATCGTGTAGCGATAGCGCAGCGTGCCACCCTTGCGTGGCGGCCGCCACACGGTACGGCCGTCCTCCGTCCTGACCGACCCCTCCCCGGAAATGTCGCGGTAGCGCTCGGGATCCATGGCGAAGTCGAGTTCGATCAGCCGTCCGGTATCGGGCGTGACCGTGATCGAGACCGCCGCGACGCCTGCGCTCGGCAGCATCTCGACCAGATAATCGACGTCGAAGCGCTTCTCGGGGGTCTTTGCGCCGCTCGCGGCCATGATCCCGAGCAGCAGCGGTGCTGTCCACCACGCGAGCCGCCGAGCATGTTTCCGGCGTGCGACGGGGGCGAGTGCAAGGCAGGATTGCATTCTCATCCTGACGATGGACCTCGTGGCTGGGGGAACGGTTCCGTGCGGGCCGGCACCGGACCGCGGACTCGCGCCGCGAGCCGCTCATGATAACGGCATCTCATGGCTGGATCGCACATCAGGTCGTTCGTGCAGAGGGTGTGGGGGAGGCCCCCGTGTCCGGGCTCGCGTCCCGGGAGCGCCGTCGATGGCCGCGCGGTTGGCCGGTGCACGGGTGGCATGGCGGCTGCACTCGCGGGTCGCACGACGCGCGCACCGGCCTCGGGCCGGTCCTACGGTGCAGCAATTTCGGATATGCTTGCGCCCAAGTAAGACAAGTGCGCGTTCAGCTCGTGTCCCGATCCCGCGCTCACGCGGCCCGGCGCACCGTGGCACGCAACGGCAGCAACGCGCTCATTCGATCTCATCTGTAAAGATTCCAGGAGAGAGCGTGCATCAACTGCTCAGTGCCCGCAGCATGGTCGTCGCGGTTTCGGCCTTGCTGCTCGCGGCCTGCGAAAGCGGGGGCGACCAGGAATCCACGGATATCGCCATCTCGGCGGACTCCTTGACCTTCAGTGCCGCCGGGCCCGACGAACCGACGCCGGATGCGCAAACGATCACGGCCACGTTCGGCAACGCCATCGTGCATCTCGGCGTGGTGCACACCGGCAGCGCGGTCGGCAACGTCGTCACCGAGGTCGGCGACGGCGTCGCCGAGATCAGGATCGCGCCCGCGGCGCCGGCCAGCGTCGGGGCGGGGCGCTTCACCGGCAATATCGCCGTGACCGGGTACAGCTGCGCGGATGCGGCGTGCAGTACGCTCGCGGCGGGTCCCACCCGCACGATTTCCGTGTCCTACCAGGTTTCGCCCATCGTGCGCACCATCGCGCCCTACGTGGGCATCGCAGGCGAATCGGCGAGCGCCCTGCTGCGCGGCGGCGGCTTCCAGCAATTCGAGATCGAAAGCATCACTTTCGGCACGACGGAGGCGAGCGAGTTCACGGTACGCAGCGACACCGAGATCGAGGTGACGTATCCGGCGCTGCCCGCGGGCAACTACCCCGTGCAAATCGCCTCGCCGGGTCACGAGGGCAGGATCGTCTCCACGGCGACGCTCACCGTGATCGATGCACCGGCCTATGCGGCGGGGACGCTGGCGTATCCGACGGCGAATCCCGCCATCCGCCAGCTGCTTTACGACGCCGAGCGCAGCGCCGTCATCGTCGCCAGCGATGCGGGGGGAGGCTCCATCGTGCGCTACACCAACACCGGTGGCGTCTGGAGCGCGCCGCTCAGCGTGCCGTTCAACGAGCTGCAGGACATCGCCCTGACCGCCGACGGCAGGCAGCTGCTCGCACTGTCGCGCACGTTGCTCACGCCGGTGGATGCGGCAAGCCTCGCGCCGGGAACGGCGGTGGAGCCCCCGGAGCTGCAGGAGAACACGTTCTTGAAGAATCTCGCCGTGGGCAACGACAACAATGCCGTGGTGACCACCGGCATCGACGAGATCATGACCACGGCGGTGTACATGTACACGGTGCGTACCGCGACGCTGCAGAACGCGGCTGTGGGCTTCGCGCTCAACAACGCCACGCCGGGGGCATCCGGCAACGGCGCCAGGATCGTCCTGATGCAGGGGCATCCTTCGCAGGAGACCGACCCGGTGGTGGTCGACTATTCCGCCTCGAACAACGTGTTCAACGCGACACGCCTCGGGCTGCGGCAGAACCAGATCCCTCCGGTGCTCGACCGTGCCGGTACGCGCATCGTGCTGAACGGTCAGCGGGTGTACAACGCCAATTACGGCTTGCTCGGCACCTTGCCGGACAGCACGGTGGCGATCGTCCTGAGCCCCGATGGCACGCGTGCCTACACTTATGACAGCAAGGCCGGTGCCGTCCTGACGTTCGACATCAGCGAGGCTGCGGACAACGAAGACGAGGACGACACGTCGCTGCCCCAGGTCGGCTCGGCCACGCCTCTCGCTGGCGATCCGGGCGAGGGGGTACGCATGGCGATCACGCCGGACGGCGGCACCCTGTTCCTCGCCGGCAGCACGCAACTTGTCATCCAACCGACGCCATGAACACACGACGATTCGCCCAACGGGCCGCCATGCATGCCTCGCTGCTGGCCGCACTCGCCGTATTGCCCGGCACCGCGGCGCTCGCGCAGTCGCGCGCCGTGCAGGCGGTGAATTACGAGCTGGGCATGAGCGCCCGGGAGATCGATACCGATGACAGCACGTCGAACGGCACGCTCGGCGTGCGTGCCGGCGCGAACGTCCCCCTGGGACGCTACCTCGGTGCGTCGCTGGTGGCGGACTACTCGCGCTCGACGATCCGTACCCGCTCGGTGCTCGAGAATCCCGACGGCTCGCTTGCCGGCACGCGACCGACCTGCCGCTTCGATCGGACCGGTGCGGACGCGCTGCTGTTTGCGCGCTTGCCGGGCTATGGCCGGGTCGGTGTGGGCTACGGAATCGGCAGCATCTCGCCGGACTGCGGCGACAGCTCGGTCTTCATCGGGAAGGATACGGGGGATCTGAGCACCGAGGCGCTGCGCGTCGAGGCCGAGTATTACCTGGGAAATTTCACGCTGGCCGCGGCACGCACCACCACCGACCTCGACCAGGGCGAGAAGCTGACCTCGAATTCCTTCGCGGTGAGCTGGTATCCGCTCGACAGTCTGCGCATCTCGCTGCTTGGCAACGATCTGTACGAACAGGACACCTATGGCATCGAGCTCGAGCATCAACCGGAATTCCTCGGCGATGCGCTCACGGTGCGCGTGGGTTACTCGGTGCGGGACGAGGACCAGAGGGTGAGCACGATCAGCTTCGGTCTCGGATGGCACTTCGGCACACGCGTGCCATTGAAGACCCGCGACCGGGAATACCGCTAGTCCTGACCAGCGCGGCGGGCACGAATCGCTCGTGCCCGCCGCGTCGCGCGGTCGATGTGCCGCGCGTCCAGGGCCTCAGCCGGCCGCTGCGAGAAGCTGATCCTTGTTGGTCTCGAAGAGCTCGCGCAGGCTGGTCGGCGGACGGCCGGTGAGCGCCTCGACGTCACCGCTCACCACGCTGATTCCCGGGCCTCCGAAGGCGCGGGGCGCCTCTTCCTCACCGGGTTTGGCAGGCACCAGCTCGATGGGCTTGCCGGTCACGGCCGTGGCTGCGGCCGCGATCTCGCGCACCCCGATCAGCTCCGGGCCCGTGATGTCGTAGGCCATGTTCTCGTGGCCCGGCGTGGTGAGCACGGCCGCCGCGGCTGCCGCGCAGTCCTCACGCGTCACATAGCCGATCGGATGCTCCTCTGCGGGCACGATGGCGCGGCCATCCGCCAGCATCTTGGCGGCCGTCTGGAGCTGCCCGTTCGAGTAGATCGAGTTGCGCAGCATGGTCCAGCTCACGCCGCTTTCCTTGAGGGCCTGCTCGGTCTGGTAGTGATCGGCCGCAAGGCCTTCGGTGTCGCCGCGGCTGATTGCCACGTAGGAGGTGTACGCGATGTGCTCGACGCCCGCGGCCACTGCGGCATCGATGGCGTTTTTGTGGGCCTGCGGACGCGGAATGTCGCCGAAGCCGATGCTGATGAGCAGCATGCGCGTGCCCCCGGCGAAGGCCTCGGGCAGGGATTCGGGCTGCGCGAAATCGCCGAAGCGCGTGCTGGCCCCCAGCTGTGCGTACTCCTCGAGTGCCTCGGGCGTGCGGCTCACCAGGATCAAGTCGCTGGCCGGCACGCCGCGCGCAAGCAGGTCGTCGATGACCAGGCGGCCGAGCTGACCGGAGGCGCCGGAAACGATGATTTTTCCGTCGTGCCCTCCGGTCGTGGCCGGTGTCCCGGATTGCGGCTCGGGTGAGCCGCCGCAGGCGGCGCCGGCGGCGGCGATGGCGAGGACGGCCAGTGTGGCCCAGGTGCGGCGCGGGCGAGAATGTGTTTCCATGTTCTTCGTTCGCTCGTGTGAGGTGGGTATTGCGCACGCCCCGCTGGGGCGTGACGCCCGGACTCGCCTAGGGTGCATGCAAGTCATTGATAGGTCAAGAACTTCGGCGGTGACAGGACGATGACCGAGCGCTCCGGAGCGCGCGCGCCCTGCGCAAGGATCCGCGTGCGGGCCGCATTCCACGGCCCGCCGGATTCCGGTAACGGCGGCTACAGCGCAGGCCTGATCGCGACGGCGATCGGGCGCGAGCTGAACGTCCGGCTGGTGCGTCCGGTGCCGCTGGAACGCGAGCTCGAGGTGATCGCCGTCGAGGAGGCGCGCTGGGAAGTGCGTGCGGAGGGCGCGACCATCGCCACGGCGGCGCCTGCGACGCTGTCGGTGGACGTGCCCGAGCCCGTGCCGTACGTCGAGGCGGTCGACGTGTCGCGGCACTACGCCGGATTCGAGCAGCACGCCTTTCCGCAGTGCTTCGTGTGCGGACCGCAACGGCCCGTCGGCGAAGGACTGCGTATCTTTCCCGGCGACGTGCCGGGCCGCGGAATCGTCGCCGCGCCCTGGACGCCGGCGCCGGCACTCGAGAGCGGCGGCGCAGTCCGCCCCGAGTTCATCTGGGCAGCGCTCGATTGCCCCGGCTATTTCGCGTCGGGGTCTGCGCAGGTGGCGCTGCTCGGCGAGCTGGCCGTGCGCATCGAACGGCCGGTGCATGCCGGAGAGCGCTGCGTGGTCATCGGGTGGCCGCTGGCGATCGAGGGACGCAAGCACCGCGTGGGCACGGCGCTGTTCGGAGAGCACGGCGCATGTTGCGCATTCGGCGTCGCGACCTGGATTCGCGTGGCGGCGTAATGTGCCAAATGGCGCGAGGCTTGATCAGTGACTTCGTCCGGAATTCCATCGTTCCATCCAGCGCAGGAGATCGATCATGACCCGGCAGATCCAGGTCAGCGTGCCGCCGCTCGACGACTCGCTGGTGACCTACACGCACGTCATCTACGGCCTGCACGCCCTGGCGGCGTTCATCGGATTGACGAGCGGTTTCACCGTGGTCGGCAGCTTCCTTTTCGGGCTGCCCTCCATCGTGGCCGTGATCATGAACTACGCACGCCGCTCCGCCGTGCGCGGCACCCTGCTCGAATCCCATTTCCGCTGGCAGATCCGCACGTTCTGGTTCGTCGCGCTGTTCGCGTTCATCGTGTGGGCGGTCTCGCTGCCACTGATGCTGGTGCTGGTCGGGTTCGGCACGCTGTGGATCGGGCTTGCCGCGATCAGTGTCTGGCTCGTTTATCGCCTGGCGCGCGGCTGGCTTGCGCTGCGCGACCGCAGGCCCATGTACGCGTGACGGTGATGACACCGAGTGCGTGCACCGGGCACGGGTGCCGGTGAGCTGGCAGGCGCGACTCGCCTGCGTCCTGCTGCGACGGACGTTCAAGCGCCGCCTGGCCGCGGCGCAGGGCGTGCGCGCCATACGCAGGCTCATGAACGTTCCTGTGCGTGCGCCGCTCGACGGCGTGAGCGTCGCGCCGGCTACGCTCGGCGGCATTGTCGGCGAATGGCTGGAGTCGCCCGGGCGACCGCCGAAGGCCTCTCTGCTGTACCTCCATGGCGGTGGATACATCGCGTGCAGCCCTCGCACGCATCGCGCCGTCACGACGGCGTTCGCGCACGCCGGCTATGGCACCTTCGCGCCCGACTACCGGCTTGCGCCGGAGCATCCGTTCCCGGCGGCGCTCGAAGACGCGCTGGCCGCTTATCGGGCGTTGCTGGACCGGACGCGGCCAAGACCGTTGTTCGTGGCCGGCGACTCGGCGGGGGGCGGCTTGTCACTGGCACTGTTGCTGGCCGCCCGCGAGCGCGGCTGGCCACTGCCCACGGCCGTCGCGTTGTTCTCGCCGCTCACGGACCTGGTCGTCACCGGCGACTCGATCCGGCAAAATGCCGCTCGCTGCGCCATGTTCGTTCCGCAGGTGCTCGAGCGCGTCGCGCAGCTGTACCTTGGCCGTCGTGATCCGTACGACCCGCTTGCTTCGCCGCTGTACGGCGACCTGCGCGGCCTGCCGCCGCTGCTGATCCACGTCGGCCGTGACGAGACGCTGCTCGATGATTCCGTGCGGCTCGCGCAGCGGGTGCGCGCGGCGGCGGGCACGGTGGAGCTCGAGATCTGGCCCGCCGTACCGCACGCGTGGCAGTTGTTTCACCCCTGGATACCGGAAGGTCGACGCTCGCTCGCAGCGGCAGCGACTTTTTTCGATACCTACTTGCATGGCAGTTGAGCCCATGGCGGTCGAATGCGCTCCGGCCGACGCCGAGTCCGTCGGTGCCGATCCGAGCGGACACTGGGACGTGCTGATCGTCGGCGCGGGCCTGTCGGGCATTGGTGCCGGCTGGCATCTGGCAACCCGCTGTCCGCAGCACACCTTCGCGATCCTCGAGGCGCGCGCGGATCTCGGCGGCACCTGGGACCTGTTCCGGTATCCGGGCATCCGCTCCGACTCGGACATGTACACCATGAGCTACGGTTTCCGCCCGTGGCAGGGAGAGCGCGGAATTGCCGAGGGCGCGGCCATTCTCGAGTACCTGCGCGAGACCGCACGGGAGGCCGGTCTCCTGGAGCGGATCCTCTTCGGTCACCGCGTGGTGCGTGCCGAATGGTCATCGCAGCGGGCGCTGTGGACACTGGAGGTCGAGCGCGGCGCGGCACGCGAAATCGTGCGGCTGACATGCCGCTTTCTGCTCATGTGCAGCGGCTACTACGACTACGAGCGCCCGTATCTGCCCGAGCTGCCTGGGATGCAGCGTTTCAGGGGACGCATCGTGCACCCGCAGTTCTGGACGCCTGACATCGATTACGCGGGCAAGCGGGTGATCGTGATCGGCAGCGGCGCAACGGCAGTCACGCTAGTCCCCGAGCTGGCCAAGACGGCGGCGCATGTCACGATGCTGCAACGTTCGCCGACCTACATCATTGCCCGTCCCACGCGCGACAGGCTGGCGAGACGCCTGCGTGGCCGGGTGCCGGCGCGCGCCGCGCACGCCATCGTGCGCTGGAAGAACGTGCTGCTCGGCATGTTCTTCTTTCAGCTGAGTCGGCGACGGCCGCAGTACGTGCGTGGGCTCATCCTGCGCGGGGTGCAGCGTGCGCTGGGTCCGGACTACGACGTGGCGACGCATTTCACGCCGCGTTATGCGCCTTGGGATCAGCGCCTGTGTCTGGCGCCTGACGGCGATCTGTTCGCGGCGATCCGCCAAGGCCGCGTCTCGGTGGCGACCGATCGCATCGAGACCTTCACTGAGCACGGTGTACGGCTCGCCTCCGGCGCCGAGCTCGAGGCCGACCTGATCGTGACCGCTACGGGCCTCAACCTGCGGCTGCTCGGCGGGGTGCGCCTCGTGGTGGACGGGCGCGAGGTCGACCTGGGCCGGACGCTGACCTACAAGGGGATGATGTACAGCGACGTGCCGAATCTGGCGTCGGTGTTCGGTTACACGAACGCGTCATGGACGCTCAAGGCGGATCTGACCTGCCGCTATGTGTGCCGGCTGCTCGCGTACATGCACAAGCGCGCCTACCGGATGTGCGTACCGCGCCGCGCGGGAGCGGTGGCCGCCGCGGCGCCGCTCATCGACTTCTCCTCGGGATATGTGCGCAGGGCGCTCGACCGAATGCCGAAGCAGGGCGCCAGATCGCCCTGGAAGCTGCATCAGAACTACGTGCTCGACGTCATCGCGCTCGGCCTCAGGCCGTTGCGCGATGGCGTGCTCAGGTTTTACCGGAATCCTTGACGCCCGCCTGCTCCATCTCCTCGAGCAGCTTGGTGTCGAGCGGCGGCAACGCCGGCAGGTCCTTCGGGTCCTCGACCAGCGGCTTGAGGCGCTCGTGCAGCGTGGTGCACAGGTCATGCAGCTCGCGGTGCGCGGCAGCCAGGCGCGTGCCGTTCTTCTGCGCATCGGCCAGCTGTTGATCCTGCTTGCGCTTCTCGGTGCGCAGTGTCGCGAAAGAGGCCTCGATCTGGCGCCGCGCCTCGGCCTCGTCCTGGCGCTGCTTCTTGAGCGCGTTCATCTTCTTCAGGACGTTCTCAGGCGTATCGGCGAGCGCGGTGTTGATGGCCTTCAAAGCCTTTTCCCTCTCCGCCAGCCGCTCTTTGAGCTTCTGCAGCTCCTTGGCGTTCGTGGCACGCTCGGCTGCGATCTGCTGCGTGAGATTGTCGTTGCGGGTCTGCAGATCGGCCGCGGTCTTCTCCGCCTGGGCCTTGTCGCGCTCGGCGGCGGCGAGCTTCTTCTCCATCTCCGCGATCGCCTGCTTCGCTTGTTCGCGCGCCGCGAGCACTTCGGCGTCGGCTTGCTCGCCGCGCTTGATGGTCTTTTCGAGCGCTTCCTTGAGCTCCTCCTGACTGCAATCCGGGTCCAGCTTGAGCGCGCTGGCCGCGGTGCGCATCAGGATCTGCTTGCTGATCGCAAGGTCCTTCCACACTTTGAGCTGAAGGTCTAATTGGGCTTGATCCACATCGTCTCCTGTAAGTTGTCCCGGAATTTCGGGGCGCGGATTGTAGCGTAGAACGCGGCTGCGCGCCGACCAGCTGCAGGGAGCGCGGCAGGCGTCACGCGGCGCAATTCGTCGCTCCGCAGGCTTGCGCGCGGCCGCCGGCGTGTGCGAATTCTTGGGACAAATCGCGCCGCATCAGGAGGATGGCGCCGAACCTGCCGGCGTCGCCTGAAGTGTGCACCGGGCCGCCCGGGCCCTCGGCATCAACGCGAAGGAATGTGACTTTGTGTCAACGCCGCCGGTTCCGCGGCGGCGGGACGCCCCTTGTGAACCTTGCCGTCCTTCATGACGAACTCGACATTCTTCAGTACCCGCACGTCGGCGAGCGGGTCGCCGTCGACGGCGATCAGGTCGGCGCGCTTGCCCGGCTCGAGGCTGCCTGCGTCGGCGCTGATGCCGAGCAGGTCGGCGGCGTTGCGCGTGGCAGCCTGGATGGCCGCCGCCGGCGTCAGGCCATGCTTGACCAGCAGCTCGAACTCGTCGGCGTTGCGGCCATGCTTGGACACGCCGGCATCGGTGCCGAAGGCGATTTTCACGCCGCGCGGGTACGCCTTTTCCAGCGCCTGGCCGGTGATGGAGATGCGCCAATCGATCTTGGCGCGCACGTCCGGCGGGTAGGCATTGGGATCCGCGGCGATGCGCTCGAGGTAACCATTCACGGTGGACAACGTCGGCACGTAATAGGCCCCGGTTCTCAGGAACAGCTCGATGCCCTCCTCATCGAGCAGGGTGCCGTGCTCGATCGAGTCAGCGCCGTGCCTCAGCGCCAGCGTGATGCCTTCCGCTCCGTGAGCGTGCACGGCGACTTTCTTGCCATAGAGATGCGCGGTCTCGACGATGGCGCGCATCTCGTCATCGAACATTTGCCTGCCCAGGCCGGCGCCGATGCGGCTGTTCACGCCCCCGGTCGTCATGGTCTTGATGACATCCACGCCGCGGCGCACCTGCAGACGGACGGCGCGACGACAGGCTTCCGGACCATCGCAGAGGTTGTCCTCGGAAACGTGTGCGGCGATTTCCGGACTCAGTCCCAGGGTGGCGTCGCCATGACCCGAGGTGCCCGAAATGCCGTTTCCCGCATCGAGAATATGCGGTCCCGGCAGCTTGCCCGCGGCGATGGCGTCGCGCAGTGCCAGGGTCACGCCGTTGCGGCCGCCGAGATTGCGCACCGTCGTGAAGCCCGCGTCGAGGGTCTTGCGGGCATTGACGGCAGCGTTGTAGGCGAAATAGGGAATGTCCTTCGTCAGGGCCTCGAGCAGGCGCGCCTCGCCGCCGGCATCGGTATCGAGATGCACGTGCGAGTCGATCAGGCCCGGCAGCACGAAGCGCTCGCGCAGATCGACGAGTTGGGCATCGGCATAGCCCTCCGGTGTCACGAAGCCGTCATGGACCGACTCGATGCGCCCGTTGCGAATCGCCACGGTCGCCGCCTCGCGAGGCGGCGCTTCCGGCCGGTCGAGCAGGCGGCCGGCGTGCACCAATACCAGCGCATCGGCGGGGGCCTGGGCGTGCACCGGGATGGCGAGCCCGGCCAGGGCGAGCCACCAGGCTGCGGCGCAGCCGGTCAACGAGCGCGCCATCGAGCGGGCCGGGTCGGTCATGTGGCGAACAACTGCGAAGGGTCCTTGAAGGCTTTGAACTCGAGCGCGTTGCCGGACGGATCGTACAGGAACATGGTTGCCTGCTCACCCACCTCGCCGGCAAAGCGGATCCCGGGCTCGATCTCGAACCGCACGCCCGCCGCGCGCAGCCGATCCGCCAGGCGGTGCCAGGCGTCCCACTCCAGTACCACGCCGAAGTGAGGCACCGGGACGTCCTTGCCGTCCACATCATTGCGGCTCGTCTGGTGCGGCGCATCCGCGAGGCGCGCGTCGAGATGGGCGACCAGCTGGTGGCCGAAGAAGTCGAAATCCACCCAGGCCGCGGCGCTGCGTCCTTCGCGGCAGCCGAACAGCTCTCCATAGAAGCGCCGGGCGGCAGCAAGGTCGTGAACCGGGATGGCAAGGTGAAACGGTGGCAGCATGGGTGCAAGACAGGACAGCGGGAGACATGTCCATTCTATCCTGGCCGGCGGGAGGAATTATGCTCCGGTTGTTCGAGGGCTCGTATAGATGTAGAGTGCTCGTGAATAGTTATACGAGGGCTCCGGTATGCCGCGCGACCCCCTCTCGTACAAGGCCTCAGGCGCCGGTCAGGGCCACGGGCGCGATGCGCCGCACGGTGTCGAACGCAGCAAGGAGCGCCGCGTCGTGTTCGCCAAGGCGGTCACCCGGTTGTTCGACTTCTGGCAACTGGGGGTGCCGGAGCGCCTGACGCTGCTCGGCCTGGCGCCGGGCAATCGTCTGGCGCTGCAACGCTACGCTCGCGGCGAGCCCATTGCCGCCAGCCGCGACGCGCTGGACCGCGTCGGGCATCTTTTCGGCATTCAGAAATCGCTCGAGCTGCTGTATCCGCGCAACGCCGAGCTGCAGCAGGCGTGGATGACCTCGCCGAACCGCAAGTTTCATGGTCGGCGTCCGGTCGACGTGGTGGAAACCCATGGCCTGCCGGGGCTCGCGCTGGTGCGTGGCACGCTCGACGTGATGCGCGGCCAATGACGGCCGACGCCCGGATCGACCGCGGATCGACGCCGGGGGGCCATGACATGGCCCGCGCAGCGCCCGCAGGGAGGGAGCTCGAAATGTCCGAGCGGCTCTACGTCACGGCGGACTCGCAATCCGACTGGTATCGCAATGTCGTCTCGTTGCGCCGCAGCGTCGATCTGCTCGCGCGCTTCGTGGACGATGCCGAGGAGCTGCGGCTGGTGCTCGAGCACGAGGCGGCGACCAAGCCCGCCCGCGGCATGCCGCCCATCGTGGTCCGGCCGTTCGAGGAGGCCGAGGTCTACGACCCGATCGCCGCCGCCATCCGGTGGCCCTTCGAGCATCCCTGCCGCTCGCGTTACTCCGACGGCAGCTTCGGTGTCTGGTACGGCGCGCGTGAACTCGAGACCTCCGTGTACGAGACCGTGCATCATTTCCGGATCAACACCCTGGCGAGCGAGGCCGCGCGCGCCAGCCCCGGTCCCATCTACCAGGACCGTCGCGTGCATCGAGTGTATTGCGCGGCCATGCTGGTCGATCTGCGCGGGCGCTGTGCGGTGGAACCGCGACTGCTCGATCCCGTGGACTACAGTGTCTGTCAGTCGCTGGGGCGACAGTTGCACGCGGCCGCGCAGCCGGGCGTGCTCACGCTGTCGGCGCGCCGCAGCGGGCATGACATCGTGGGTGTTTTCGACGCGCGCTCGCTCAGCGATCCGCGCACCGTGTGCTATCTCACGTACGCGCTGGATCCCGAGACCGGGCGCGTTGCGGTCTCACGTGCGCCGGGCAAGGTGGAGTGGGTGCTGTGAGCGGCAACGCGTGCTACTCCGCCGGCTCGATGCGCAGCAGGGCGCCGTCCGGGTCATCGGTCAGGACATATAGCAGCCCGTCGGGCCCTTGGCGCACATCCCGGATGCGGCGGTGCAAGCTGCCGAGCAGTGTCTCGCGGCGCAGCTCCTCGAGGTTCTCGTTGAGCACCACGCGCTCGAGACCGCCCGTGCCCGGGATCTGTCCGCGGCGCGCACTGCCGACGAACACGTTGCCGCGCCAGGCCGGGAAACGATCGGCCGTATAGACGGCAAGGCCCGTCGGGCCGATCGAGGGCAGCCATACGACCAGCGGCGCCTCGACGCCGTCGGCGACCGGCGTCGCGGAGATCGGCGTGCCGTCGTAATTGCGCCCGAAGCTCGTGTTCGGCCATCCGTAGTTGCGGCCGGGCAGGATCAGGTTCAATTCGTCGCCGCCGTTCGGGCCATGCTCCACGGCGAGCACGGCGCCGGTCTGGGCATGCACGGCCAGGCCGAGCTGGTCGCGATGGCCGAAGGAGAAGATCTCGGGGCGCACATCGTCGCGGCCGACGAATGGATTGTCCGCCGGGATGCGCCCGTCATCGTGCAGGCGCAGCACCTTGCCGTACACATTGTCGAGATGCTGCGCGCCATCGCCGAACGGCGCGCCGGTGGTCATGTACAGCATGCCATCAGGCCCGAACGCGATGCGCGAGCCGCTGGCGCCGGCCCACTCGCCGACGAGCAGCTCTTCGACATCCTGCAGCGCCCGTCCGTCGAAGCGTCCGCGCCACAGTGTCACGGCGCTGCGCCGTCGCGCCGGAGGATCGGCATCGGGCGCGACGTCCTCGCCCCGATTGAAGGTGAAGTACACCAGGCGGTTGTTCGCGAACTCCGGATGCAGGACGACGTCGTGCAGCCCGCCGTTGCGAAACGGCGGCGTCACCTCCGGAATGCCGCCGATCGGTTGATCTTCCAGCAGCGGAGGCGCCTCCGAGCCGCCCGCGGCGTTGCGCACGATGCGCAGCCGTCCGCTGCGCTCGCTGACCAGGGCATCGCCGGTCGGCAGGACGGCGACTGCGAACGGCCGCGCCAAGCCCCGCGCAACCACCACGACCCGGATCTTCTGCCGCTCGGCGGTTTCGAACAGATACTGGGGGCTGGTGAGCTCGACCGGCGGCAGGCCGATGTCGGCCTGCTGCGCCCGGCTTGCGGCGGGCAGGACGCTGAGCAGGCCCATCAGCATGCCCACGTGGAGACCCAGGGCGGTCCGACCCCTGCGCGGACGTAGTGGGGAGGGGGCATGAGCGCCGGCGTCGCCGGGGCGTCCTTGTGTTGCGTCGTTCATGAGTGGTGGAGTGTCGTCGTCGCGAACCGCGGGCATGCGCTGCGCAGCGGTCGTTCCCGCCGGCACGCCGTAGCCGCGCACGATGATAGCCGATGAGCGCCGGGTGTCGGGTGAGTGTCGGGTGTGTCGGGTGCCGCGACTCCCGTCCGGCTCGACTTCCCGGGCCCGGTCGCGCGCTCCGCCTCTCTGGGCGCGTCGCGCGGCGGTGACGCCCACGCGCCCCGGCTCATTGGCTCACTGGTCGAACACCCAGCGCACGATGTCCGTCTGCAAGCGCTCACCACTGCCGGTGTGCGCGCCCGGGTGATTGACCAGGATGACCACCACGAACGTGCGGCCGGAGGCGGCATGCACGTAGCCGGCAAGCCCGCTCACGTGATCCAGCCGGCCGGTCTTCATGCGCAGGCGCCCCTGCATGCCGGGCACATCGAAGCGCTGGCGCAGTGTGCCGTCGAGCGCCGCGAGCGGCAGGGAGGCCGCGAGCTCGGGCATGAACGGGCTGTGCCACGCGGCATCGAGCACCTCGCCCAGCCCGCGCGCCGTGAGTCGCTCGATGCGCGAGAGCCCCGAGCCGTTGTCCAGCACGAAACCGGGGATCTCGATGCCGCGCTCCGCCAGCCAGGCGCGCACCGCCTCGCGGCCGTTTTCCACCGTGGCGGGTGCACCGTAGCGTTCGAGGCCGAGCGTCAGCAGCAGGTGCCGGGCCATCATGTTGTTCGAGAACTTGTTGACCAGGCGTATCACGTCGGCGAGCGGCACGGATTCGAAGGTATGGAAAAGGCGTGCCTGCTCAGCGAGCGGCGCGAGCTTCAGCGTGCCGTCGAGCTGGCCGCCCGACTGGGTCCAGAACGTGCGGAAGGTGCCGTACGCATAGTCCGGCGCCGTCATCACTGCGCGGCTGATGGCGTAGCGCCCGCACGCCGCCGCGAGCACGCCGCGAATCGCGATGGTGTTCGGATCGTCGGGATCGGGCATGTCGAAGGTCACGCCCCGGTTGTAGCCCTGGCAGCGGCCCGGTCCGACCCGCAGCTGATTGCGTATCACCAGGTTCGCCGGGTGCGGGTTGATGGTGACCTCGGGGCGCGCCTTGTCGGGATGCGCGATCATCGTGAAATTCGAGGTCTGGAAGTTCACCATGAGCGCATCGGGCAGCACGTTGTAGCTGCGAAACGGCTGGTTGTCGAAATCACCGCGGCGCTCCGCAGTGGGCGCGAACAGGGTATTGTCGATCACGAGGTCGCCGGCGATGCGCTCGAGCCCCAGCGCCCGCAGGTTCTGCACGAAGCTCCACCAGCGCTCGGCGGTGAGGTACGGATCGCCGCCACCCACCAATGTCAGGTCGCCGTCCAGCGTCCCCCCGGTGAGCGGCCCGCCGAGGTAGGCGCGCGTCTTCCAGGTGTACGCTGGTCCGAGCATGTCGAGCGCCGCGAACGTGGTGAGCACCTTGATGGTCGAGGCCGGGCTGCGCGCGGCCTCCTCGTTCAGCGCGACCAGCACCTCGTCGCTGTTCGCCTCGCGCACGTAGAGGCTGACGCTGTCGGCCGGGATGTCGGCGCGCGCCAGCGCACGCGTGACCGCAGGTGGCAGCTGGGGAACATCGGCTCGTACGGACTCGACAGGGATGAGCGCGGCAAACGCCAACGCAAGCAGTGCGACGACTGCCATGCGACGCATATGCATCTCGGATCAGACCAGGTATCGGACGGTGGGTTCGCCGGCGATTCTAACCCAGCAGGCGGCGACG
>QGUO01000348.1 GCA_003242495.1 Pseudomonadota bacterium
GTACCACAGCATCGACGATCATTGGGACCTGTACGAGCTCGCCGAGAAGCTCGTCGATCTCGATCACCAGTTCCAGCTCTGGCGCTTCAATCACATGAAAACGGTGGAGCGCATCATCGGCTACAAGCGCGGCACCGGGGGCACGAGCGGCGTGGCCTACCTCAACAAGGCGCTCGAGCTACGCTTTTTCCCGGAGCTCTGGTCGGTGCGCACCTCGATGTGACGCCTCTGGGCGCGGTCCTCGGTCACCGGCCGGGTTGGGTGCGCGCCGGCGGCACACGCCACCTATGCACCGGGGTTGCGGCGCGCAGCGCGGGCGGACCCCACCGGCGCGTCACTCGCTCGCGCGGCGAGCCTGCAGCGGCGCGCCGGAGGCGGCCGCCGTGCGCCGGCGCAGGGCCGGCGCGACCCAGGCCTTCCAGGCGCGCCAGCCGAGCAACACCAGTGCGATGGCAAGGTAGATCAGCGGCTCGCGCACATCGGCCTTCACCTGCCAGTAGTAGTGCCAGATGCCGAGCAGGGCGATGGCGTAGACGAGGCGATGCAGGGATTTCCAGCGCCGTCCGAGACGGCGCATCATGCCGTGGGTGGAGGTGACGGCCAGCGGCACGAGCAGCACGAGCGCCGCGAAGCCGATGGTGATGAAGGGCCGGCGCGTGATGTCCTCGAGGACGCCGGACCAGTACAGACCCTGGTCGAGGATCAACCAGGTCAGAAAGTGCATCAGCACGTAGAAGAACGCGAACAGCCCCAGCATGCGCCGCAGGTGGATCAGCCACACGGCATGGAACCAGTCGCGCAGCGGGGTCACCGCGAGGGTGATCAACAGAAACCGCAGTCCCCATTGACCGAAGGTGTCCTGGATGCGCTCGATGGGATTCGCGCCGAGCGTGGCGCCGCCGATGCCGAACAGCCGCCACAGCACCGCCGCGAACGGTAGCAGACACAGCGCGAACAGCGCCGGCTTGATCACCCGGCGCAAAAGCAGCGGGCTCAAAAGAACTTCCTCAGGTCCATCCCGCGGTACAGATGGGCCACTTCCTCTTCATAGCCATTGAACATGCGCGTGGGGATGCGGCTTTCGAACAGTCCGGCGCCGATGCGCCGCTCGCGCGCCTGGCTCCAGCGAGGGTGGTCCACCTCGGGGTTGACGTTGGCGTAGAACCCGTACTCGTGAGGCTGCGCAAGGTTCCAGGAGCTCGGCGGCTGACGCTCGGTGAACTCGATGGCGACGATGGACTTGATCCCCTTGAACCCGTACTTCCAGGGCGACATCAGCCGCAGCGGCGCGCCGTTCTGATTGGGCAGCGTCTTGCCATAGAGCCCCACGACCAGCAAAGACAGCGGATGCATGGCCTCGTCGATGCGCAGGCCCTCGACATAGGGCCACTTGAGCACGGGATAGCGCTGGCCGGGCATCTGCTCGGGGCGGTGCACCGACTTGAAGGCCACGTACTTGGCCCGGGAGGTGGGCTTGAAGCGCGACAGCACGGCGCCCAGCGGCACGCCCACCCAGGGGATCACCATGGACCAGGCCTCCACGCAGCGCAGCCGGTAGATGCGTTCCTCCAGAGGGTGGGGCTTGAGGAGGTCCTCGAGCGCGAAGGTGCCGGTGATCTCGGCCTCGCCCGAGATGGTCACCGTCCAGGGGGCCGGCTCGAAACGGCCGGAGTTCGCGGCCGGATCGCCCTTGGAGGTGCCGAACTCGTAGAAGTTGTTGTAGGTCGTGATGTCCTCGTAGCTGTTCGGCGTCTCGTCCGTGCTGAATCTGGCATTGCGCTCGAAGGACAGGGGCGCGAGGGCCGGGCGCCGGGTCTCTGGCCAGGCCGGCCCTGCGGCCAGCGTGCCCGCGGCAATGGCGGCCTGCAGCAGACGACGGCGGTCCAGGTACACCGATTCCGGTGTGATCTCGGAGGGCTGGATGCGGGCGGAATACCCGGGCTGCGGGCGCTTGATGAGCATCGATTCGTCTCCGGTGTGACGTCTCGGACTGGCGAGTGCGTCGAAAATTTCCTCACGCCAAACCGCGGCGCCGGCCGAACGCACGTCGCGTGCGCGTCTCGAGGCCGGGCATCGCGAAAAAAACCCGCGCGCGCTACGTGGCGCCGCGTCGATCATGGTAAAACGCTCCTCGACCATGACCAAGCCGGCCGCCCAAAACGAACGCCAGAGCCTGCGTGAGCAGGTGGATACCCTGCTGCCGAACTGGCAGAGCTGGTATCCCAGCCTGTTCGAGGCGGCTCAGGACCTGGGGCTGATCCGCGCCCGGGTCTGCGCGCCGTCCGCGCTGATGCTGGCCAACCGCCATGCCGGGGTGCAGAGCGAGGCCGTGGAGGCCTTCAAGCGCCAGTGGAGCGTGGAGGACGAGCCGGAGCTGGCACCCGTGGTACGGATCTTTCCGCCGCGCCCGCGACGCCCCTTGAAGCGTCGCAAGAAGGGCCGCTCCTGAACCGCAAGCAGGACGATCGCTGACGCGCGGAGCGCTGCGTCTCAGTCGTGCGCCGGGTTGCGGCGCTGCGCGAAGGCACGCAATGCCGCCGCCGTCTCCGGCGAACGCAGACACTCGACGAAGGCCGCATTCTCGCGGGCCATGACGGCGGCGAGGGTCTCGCTGTCGCGCATCAGCTGCTTGGTGGCGAGCAGTGCGCCGGGCGGCTTGGCGGCGAGCGCTCGCGCGGCCGCCAGCGCCTCGTCGCGCAGGTGCGCGGCGGGCAGGGCGGCATTGGCGAGGCCCATGGTCACGGCCATGCGTCCGTCGAGCGACTCGCCGAGCGCGAACATGGCGAAGGCGCGGGCATGACCGATGCGCGCTGGCAGGAGCAGGCTGGACGCCGCCTCGGGCACCACGGCGAGATTCACGAACGGCGTCGAGAGCACGGCGTCCTCGGCGAGGAACACGAGGTCGCAATGCAGGAGCAGCGTGGTGCCGATGCCGACCGCCGCACCCTGTACCGCGGCCACGCAGGGCTTGCGCGCCCGGGCGAGGGCCGTGAGGAATGCCGTGGCGCGCAGCGCCTCGGCCGGCATGGATCCGGCCGCCACCGCGGTGAAGTCGCCCAGGTCGTTGCCCGCACAGAACGTCTCCCCCTCGGCATCGAAGAGCACGACCCTTACCGCGGGATCGTCGTCGGCGCGCTGCAGCGCGTCGGCGAGCGCGTCATACATGGCATTGGTGAGGGCGTTCTTTTTCTCCGCGCGCGCCAGGGTGAGGCGCATCACGCCATCCTCGACCGCGACCCGAACGTGTTCCGACATGAGACGCTCCGTGGGTGCAGCCCGCATCGCACCGCCGCGCGGCGGACGACGTGGCGCGGATGCCGTATATCCGACGACCTTGGAATGCAATGCAGCGCCGCCCGTGGTCGTTCCCGGGCGGCGTCCGGGACCCATGCGCCGCGTGCGCGGCGCATGGGCATTGCCCGGCTCAGGCCGCCTTGTTCGCGGCGGCGAGCTGACGCAGCACGTAGTGCAGGATGCCGCCGTGCTGGAAGTACTCGCGCTCCTTCGGCGTGTCGATGCGCACACGCACCTCGAACTTGATGGGCACGCCGGAGGCGGGCGTCGCCACCACGGTGACCATCTTCGCCGCGCCGCCGTTCAGCCCGATGATCTCGTAGCTTTCCTTGCCAGTGAGGCCGAGCGAGTGGGCGTCCTGGCCCTCCTTGAACTGCAGCGGCAGCACGCCCATGCCCACCAGGTTGGAGCGATGGATGCGCTCGAAGCTCTCGGCGATCACCGCCTTCACGCCGAGCAGCATGGTGCCCTTGGCGGCCCAGTCGCGCGAGGAGCCGGTGCCGTACTCCTTGCCGGCGATCACGATCAACGGGGTGCCTTCCTGCTGGTAGCGCATCGCCGCGTCGTAGATGCTCATCTGCTCGCCGCTCGGCACATGGATGGTCACGCCACCCTCGGTGCCCGGCGCGAGCTGGTTGCGCAGGCGGATGTTGGCGAACGTGCCGCGCATCATCACCTCATGGTTGCCGCGACGCGCGCCGTAGGAGTTGAAGTCCGCGGGCTGCACGCCGAGCGAGACCAGGTACTGCGCGGCGGGGCTGGAACGGGCGATCGAGCCGGCCGGCGAGATGTGGTCGGTGGTCACCGAGTCGCCGAGCAGCGCGAGCACGCGCGCCCCGCGCACGTCGGCGATGGGCTCCGGCTTCATGGTCATGCCCGCGAAATAGGGCGGATGCTTCACATAGGTGGACTTCTCGTCCCACTGGTAGAGCTGGCCCTCGGGCACCTCGATGGCGTTCCAGTTCTCGTCGCCCGAGTACACGCCCGCATAGCTCTTCTTGAACATCTCCGAGTCCACGGCCCCGGCGATGACCTCCTGGATCTCGGCCGGCGAGGGCCAGATGTCCTTCAGGTAGACCGGTGCGCCGTCGCTGCCGGTGCCGAGCGGCTCGGTGGTGAGATCCAGGTCGAGGG
>QGUO01000349.1 GCA_003242495.1 Pseudomonadota bacterium
GGGCAGAAGGGGTGTACCCGCCGTAGGGGGGGCGGTGATAGAAAGTACGCTCGCTCAGATCGGGACGGAGGAAGGCGGCAAAGACGGCGGCGGCGGCCACGGTCGCGGACATCGGCAGGTACCCACCGGTGATGCCCTTGCCGAGACACATCAGGTCAGGCCGCAAGCCACATTGCTCGGAGGCGAACAGTGTGCCGGTGCGGCCGAAGCCGGTGGCCACCTCGTCGCAGATGAGCAGCACGCCGGCGCGTCGGCAGGCGGCGCCGAGCTGCGCGAAGTGCTGTGGTGGTGCGTTGAGCATGCCTGCCGCGCCCTGCACCAGCGGCTCGACGATCACGGCAGCCAGCTCGTGGGCGTGCGACTCGATGAGCTGCGCCGCTTTTTCGAAGCTGCCCGGCGTGCCGAACGAGGGCGCGCGCAGCACGGGAAAGCGCAAAGGATCGAAAATGTCCGTGCCGAATCCGCCCGCCCCGAGCGACAGCGAGCCGACGGTATCGCCGTGGTATGCGTCGCCGAACGCGAGATACTTCGTGCGTCCTGCGACGCCGCGGTTGGTCCAGTACTGGAACGCGATCTTCAATGCCTGCTCGACGGCGGCAGCGCCGTCCGAGGCGAACACGAAATGCGGCGCGTCGACCGGCACCACACGCGCCAATGCCTCCGCCAGCTCGATGGTCGGGCGATTGCCGTTGCCCAGCAAGGTGGAGTGGGCCAACCGGCCGAGCTGTTCCTGGAGCGCGCGATCGAGCTCGGGCACGCGATGCCCCAGTGTGTTCACCCACAGCGAGGAGAAGGCGTCGAAATAGCGCCGACCGTCCACGTCGATCAATTCCCGTCCTTCGCCGCGCTCGACGATGACGGGTGCGTTGTCCGCGTAGCAGCTCATCTGCGTGAAGCCGTGCCAGACGACGGCGGCGTCGCGTGCAATCCAGTTCATCGGTTCATCGAATCCGTGTCCAGGAGGGAAGGGATGGCAGGCTACGGCCTGTGCACGCGCGGATCAAGCCGCTCGCGGGCGGCCAGGGCGGTCGTTCTTGTGTAAGCTGTGAGCCTGATCGCCGGCCCGCCAACGGCCGACTTTGCCGAGTCCACTCGCAGGTCCCATTCAGCCATGCCAGACGATGCAGCAACTCTCGATTCCTCGTTCGATGCCATGGAGCGACTCGACCACGGCATCAGTGTCATCGATACCGGGTTCGTTCGACCGCAGTTCGATGCCAGTCATCTGATCGTCGAGAACGGCCGCGCGGCTTTCGTCGATACCGGCACGAATCACTCGGTGCCGCGCCTGCTTGCGGCACTGGCCGCGCACGACCTCGAGCCCGATGCGGTGGACTGGGTGGTTCTGACGCACGTGCACCTCGACCATGCAGGCGGCGCCGGTCTGCTGCTCGAGCATCTACCGCGGGCGAAGCTCGTGGTCCACCCGCGCGCGGCCCGGCACATGATCGATCCCAGCGCGCTCATGGAGGGAGTGCGGGCGGTCTACGGCGAGGAGGTCACGGCGCGCGACTATGGTGAGCTGGTGCCGGTCCCGGCCGAGCGCGTCGTGACCACCAGCGACGGCAGCGTGCTCGAGCTGTCCGGTCGACCCCTGCGTTTCTTCGACATGCCGGGGCATGCACGGCATCACCATTGCATGTGGGACGAAGTCAGCCGCGGCTGGTTCACGGGCGATACCTTCGGCGTCGCCTATCCCGAGCTGGCGACGCGCAGCGGACGCTATGTCGCGCCGGCGACGGCACCGGTGCAGTTCGATCCTGTCGCGTTGCGTGCATCCGTGACACGCATGCTGGAATGGCAACCCGAGGTCATGTACCTGACGCACTACGGCGCCGTGCGGAACGCGTCGCGCCTCGCGGCGCAGCTGCTCAGACAAGTGGATGCCATGGTGGATGCGGCACGCAGCCTCGCCGACGCGCCGCAGCGGCACGAGCGGCTCAAGGAGGCGTTTCGGACGATCTACATGGCGGAGTTGCGCCGCGCGGGCTCGCCGCTCGACGAGTCGAGCATCGAGGCGATGCTTGCGACCGACATCGAGCTCAACGCCCAGGGGGTCGGCGTATGGCTCGACCGCGAAGCCGAGCGCGGGCGTTGACCGGCGTGCGCTGAGCCACGGGCGCTGGCGAGCCATGGACGGGCAAAGCGACCGGCTGCAAATCGCCGGCGTCGTCGCGTCAGGTGCGGTGGCCGAGCAGCCGCGCAGGCAGGAACAGGATGGCCTTCAGTAGCGCGAAGGTGGCTGCCGCGAAAATGCCGAGAGCCACGAAGGGCAGGGAAATCAACCAGAGCAGCGGCGCCAGCAGCAGCACGAGAATGGCGAGTGGCCACGCGAATACCAGCAGCAGGCACCAGGCAACGACACACAACAAGAACTTCATGTCCACCTCCGTCGGCAGCCTTTGAGACGCCGTCGCATGTTGCAAGGTTGCACCCTGTCACAGCGTCGCTCCGGCCAGCACGCAGGGCTGTGCCCATGGCGGTTGCAAGGCCAGGCGCTGCGCAGAAACGCCTCCGCCGACACCGATGCGATCGGTGTGCGGCCCGAGCGCGCTCAGCCTGACTCGATCGTGCGCGGCGCGCCCGTGCACGGCCTCTTTCACGTCTGGGCAGGTGCGCGCTTCGAGTCCGGTCGGCGGCGGGTCTCCCATGTGGACTCGTCAAGGGCGGCGTCGCCGCTTGGCGACGCTCGCTGACATCTTATTGACATTTTCCCACGTGCTATCGGCAAAGGAACACAACGGCCCTAAAGGAGTTAATCGGTGGTAACGAACCGGCGCGAGGAGCTCGTCGGAGTTCGGGCGGCGGCGATTGCGGCGCCGTTCGACGAACAGGGCTTTGTGAGACAGAGGAGATGATTGCCATGCGTGCATTGATCGGTATGTTTGCTGCGGCCTTGATGCTTGCGGCCGCCGGGTGTGGACAGGACAGGATGGGTGGCGAGCAAGAGACCACGGGGCCGATGGACCAACCCGCGGACACCGGCCCGACCTATACGCCGCCGGCCGAGGAGCCGCCTGCTCAGCAGCAGCCCATGGAGCCGAGTCCGCAGGATCAGAGCGAAATGGGTACACCACCCCCGGAGGAGCCGGGCGCCACCACACCCCCGGGAGAGACCACTCAGCCGGGGACGCCCGGACAGCCGGGTGAGACCCAGCCACCTCTGCAGCCGTAGTGACATTTCGGACGGAGCCGCCGGGCGGGCGCGCCCGGCGGCCCCGATGACTGAACCGCGTGGAGCGGTGCGGCAATGACGCCATCCTCCTCCATCAACCCCGGCAAGGCGGGCCCGAAGGGCGCCCTCGAGAAGGACGTGCTCGGCAAGCGCAAACCGCCGAAGAGCGGTCCGCCCGGTGCGGAAGGCAACAACACCCGGCGCGACTTCGTGCATCTCCCGCGCCGCAAACGCAAGCGCCTTTGATTCCGTGCCCGCGGCACCAGCCCGCAACCCGCAGTGCGCCGCGCGCAAGCGGCGCTCAGGCGGACGGCTTCTCGAACAGCGCGACGTGCGGCAATGCCAGCTCGAGCCGCCAGCCGTATGCCGCGGCAATCCATTCCAGGGTTCGTGGACGATAGAACGACACGTGGGTGGGATCGCGGATGTAGTGCCACTCGGCAAAGCGGATCCCCTCTACCAGGATGCCGGTCATGACGCCCAGCCAGCCGCCGGGACGCAGCATGCGGTCGAGGCGCGCGAACTCGGCGGCTGGGTCATGGAAGTGCTCGATGACCTCGGAGCACGTGATGAAGTCGTAGGTGCATCCGAGGGCCTGAGGGTCGGGCGCGAACAGCGGATCGTACGTCGCCATGCGCATGCCTTGTGCTTCGAGCATGATCGACAGCGTCGGGCCGGGCCCGCACCCGTAGTCGAGGCCGCGCATGCCAGGCGTCAGACGCTCGAGCAGCGGAACGGACAAGCGGCTCAGGAAGGCGCGGTAGCGTGCATCGGCGGGATCGTTACGATGGGTGAGATAGTAGCGGTGCTCGGCGGCGCGGTCGGGGCGCTGTGGCGGCGACAGATAGACCAGCCCGCAATGCTCGCATTCGCAGTAACGCCGCTCGCGCACGATGGCGAAGATGCGGTGTGAGCGGGTATGACATAGCGGGCAGCGCGCAACGCGTCGCCCCGGGTGGGCCGGCACTGGCCGCGCTTACCACTGTCCGGTGTTCGGCATCGACGCCCACGGCTCGCGCGGCGGCAGGGCGTCCCCGCGTTGCAACAGCTCGATGGAGATCAGATCGGGAGAGCGTACGAAAGCCATGCGGCCGTCGCGCGGCGGACGATTGATGGTCACGCCATGGTCCATCAGCCGCTGGCACGTCGCGTAAATGTCCTCCACCTCATAGGCGATGTGCCCGAAATTGCGTCCGCCGGTATACGTCTCCGGGTCCCAGTTCCAGGTGAGCTCGATCTGTGCC
>QGUO01000350.1 GCA_003242495.1 Pseudomonadota bacterium
GCAGGGCGTCCTGCTTGCCGAGGCGGAGTGCTACCCGTGAAGGCGCTGGGGAGGGGCGCGGCGGGTCGGCTCGGCCGGGCGCTCGGGCGACAGGCGCCCGCCGGGATCGAGCTGACCGCCCTGGATCGCACCGGGCTGGACCTGACTGACGACGCCTCCATCGCCCAGGGGCTCGATGCGGCCGCGCCCACGGTGGTGATCAACGCGGCGGCCTATACCGCGGTCGATCGCGCCGAGTCCGAGCCCGATCACGCCCATGCGGTGAATGCCGCGGGCGTGGGTGCGCTCGCGCGCGCCTGCGGTGCGCGCGGCATCCGCCTGATCCATGTCTCGACGGATTTCGTGTTCGACGGCTCGCTCGGCCGGCCCTACCGGCCCGACGACCCGCCCCATCCGCTGAGCGTGTACGGTGCGAGCAAGCTCGAGGGCGAGCGCCAGGTCCAGGCGCAGGCCGGGCTCGACTGGCGCATCGTGCGGACCGCCTGGGTGTATGCGCCCGAGGGACACAACTTCGTGCGCACCATGCTGCGGCTGTTCGCCGAGCGGCCGACGGTGCGCGTGGTCGCCGACCAGGTCGGTTCGCCCACCAGCGCCGCGTCGCTGGCCGACTGCCTGTGGCGCGCCGCCTTGGAGGGCGGGACGCCGGCCATCCTGCATTTCACCGACGCCGGCGTGGCGAGCTGGTACGACTTCGCACAAGCGATCTACGAGGAGGGGCGGGCGCTCGGCCTGGTGCGCGACCCGGTCGAGGTCGTGCCCATCGCGACCGAGGACTATCCCACGCCGGCGCGGCGTCCCAGCTACAGCGTGCTGGACAAGCGCCCGGCCGTCGACCGGTTGGGGCTGCGCCCGGTGCATTGGCGTGAAAATCTGCGAACAGTGTTGAGATCGATTCGGGAGTTGGGTGCGTGACGCATCTGCTGGTCACCGGCGGCGCCGGGTTCATCGGGGCGAACTTCGTTCATTACTGGCTGGGGCGCCACGACGCCGACCGGGTCGTGGTGCTGGATGCGCTCACCTACGCCGGCAATCGCGCCAACCTGGCTTCGGTCGAGGGCGACGCGCGGTTCCGCTTCGTGCACGGGGACATCTGCGACCAGTCGCTCGTGGCCGAGCTGCTGCACGAGGAGCGCATCGACTGGGTGGTGCATTTCGCCGCCGAATCACACGTGGACCGCTCCATCACCGGGCCCGACGAATTCATCCGCACCAATGTGCTGGGCACGCATGCGCTGCTCAAGGCCGCCCGCTCGGTCTGGTCCCTCGAGGGGCGCTGGCGGGAAGGAGTGCGCTTCCACCATGTCTCGACCGACGAGGTCTACGGCTCGCTCACCGCCTCGTGCCCGCCGTTCACCGAGACCACGCCGTATGCGCCGAACTCGCCGTACTCGGCGAGCAAGGCCGGCTCCGATCATCTGGTGCGCGCCTACCACCATACTTATGGGCTGCCGGTCACCACCAGCAACTGTTCCAACAACTACGGCCCCTACCAGTTTCCGGAGAAGCTCATTCCCCTGATGCTGGTGCATGCCCTGGAGGGCAAGTCGTTGCCGGTCTACGGGCGCGGCGAGAACGTGCGCGACTGGCTGTACGTCGAGGACCATTGCCGCGCCATCGAGGTCATCCTGAGGGACGGCCAGGTCGGCGCGACGTACAACGTCGGGGGCTGCAACGAATGGCGCAACATCGACATCGTGCGCCTGCTGTGCAGCATTCTCGAACGGCGCTTCGCGGCCGATGCGCGCCTGAGCGCGCGCTTCCCCCGGTGTCCGGCCGCCGCCGGGCGGCCGATCGCGACGCTGATCGAGTTCGTCGCGGACCGCCTGGGCCACGACTGGCGCTACGCCATCGACGCCCGCAAGGTCGAAAGCGAGCTGGGCTTCAAGCCGCTCGAGCGCTTCGAGACCGGGATCGAGAAGACCGTCGACTGGTATCTCGACAACGAACCATGGTGGCGGGACGTCTTGAGCGGCGCGTATCGCACCGATCCGCCGAGCGGTTTGTAAACGCTTTGTAGCGGCTTTGTAGATTCGGTGCATCCTGCCTGCTTTGAGCTATCGGCGCGGCATGACGCTCGGTTACAATATGTTGCTAATTCAAGTCAGCCGTGCGGCAGGTCGCCTCGACGATTCAGTATCGATTCATTTTCGCGATGCATGAATAACGCGCTCTCGCGAGCACCGACCGCACGTCGACATTCATCCTGTGTCCGTTTGGCGACATGGAACTGTCGCACGTCATCGCGGCGTTGCTGGCCACAATCCCGGCCAATGTCGCCGGCATGAGCCGAGCCGCACGGATCCATGAATGCACTCGGGGCTCGTCGAGAAGGGGCGAAGGCATGCCGATCCATGCATTCGCGTTCAACAGCCACAGCCGTTACCCGTCTTGATCGTGTGGGGCGGCCTGGAAGGGGATCATGCCCGGGAAATTTTTAGGATTGGCGCTGCCGCTGCTGGTCACGATTCTGTTCATGTTCGCGCTGCGCCCGCTTGCGCGCAGCGTCGGGCTGATCGATCGTCCCGGCGGGCGCAAGATGCACATTGGCGAGATCCCGGTGATCGGCGGCCTGGCCATGTTCGCCGGCTTCCTGATCGGCAGCCTGTTCACATACCAGACCTTGCCGCACTTCGAGTATCTGCTTGCTGCGCTGGCGTTGCTGGTGCTGGTCGGGGCCCTCGACGACCGGTTCGACCTGCCGGCGCCGGTGCGCTTCATCGGCCAGACCTGCGCGGCCGTGCTCATGGTCGGCGGAGCGGGGCTCACGGTGCTGGACCTCGGTCGGCCGTTCTTCGGCGAGGTGGTCGAGCTCGGCTGGTTCTCGGACCTGTTCACCATCGCCATCGTGCTCACGGCGATCAACGCCTTCAACATGTTCGACGGCAGCGACGGGGTGGCCGGTGCGCAGGGCCTGATCGGGCTGCTGTTCATGGGCATCGCCTGCCTGGTGTCCGGCGACATGCGCGCAGTGCCGCTCATCACCGTCATGTGCGGCTGCCTGCTGGGGTTCTTGATGTTCAACTGGCCCTCGCGGCGCACGAGCGGCGTGCGTGCCTTCATGGGCGATGCCGGCAGCACCATGCTCGGGTTCCTGCTTGCGTGGCTGGCGGTCGAGCTGTCGCAGGGCGCCGACGCCGTCTTTACGCCGGTGGTGGCCCTGTGGGTGTTCGCGCTGCCGATCTACGACCTGTTCAGCAGCATGGTGCGCAGGATGGTCAATGGCCTGTCGCCCTTTCATGGTGACTCCGATCATTTGCACCACGTGCTGCGCCGCTTCGGGCTCAGTTCACGCAAGGTGGCGCAGGCCATTCTTTCGGCGGCAACCGTCACCGCGGCGGTCGGTGTGGGCGGCTACTATTTCGGTGCGTCGGACGGCTGGCTGTTCACGGCCTGGCTGATCTGCGGTGTCGCCTATCACATGGTCTTCGGCAGCGGCCTGGTCTTCGGCCGGCGCGCAGCACGGCGCGAGGTCGCGGACATCGCCGGCCTGACCGGCTCGTACTGGTCGGCGGGCAAGCAACGGCGGCGCTGAAGCCGGTGCGCCTCAGCGCGCGCGTCCAACGTTTGACGTTGCGCACATCGTGCATGACGCAACGGCACTGAAGCCAGGCTGCGGTCCGTCGGAGCGGCCGGCCGACGCGGCGGATACGCGCCTCACGGCCATTTCTCGACAAATGCCTCGCTAATCTCGGCGTCGCCGCCGCGCGACGCAGCTAACCTGCTCATCACGCGGGTGCGTCCGACCCGCGGCACCCGGGGCTCCCGTTCCCATCCCTTCCCTTGCCGGGTGCGCTTAGCAACCGGGGAGGGCTCGACGAGCCTTCCCCGGCTTTTTGCCACGATGCGACAGCTGTCTCGGCAGAGGTCACCGGGTATGATCCCCGTATGCGCAGCCAGACTGGACCGAGGTTCCCGTTTCGAACGATTGGTGTGTCGCGGCACGCCGCGGCGCCCCGGCGCAGCGGGCGCCCCGGCGAGCGGCGCGGCGCCGGTTCACGCGCGCGGGAGAGCGGGAATGAGAAGAAGGATGGCGGGCCTGCCCATGGCCTGTCCCTGGCTGGCGCCGGTTCGCCGCACCTCGTCCCTACCGGTGACGGCGCCCCGGTGTGCCTCTGCACGGGCCCGCATCCTCCCTGTGGGATCGGCGAAGCACGATCGCGGGCGTGAATCGGTGCTCCTACGATGTATAGCGACATTCATCACAGATTTCCCTCACAAAGCGTTCCATAAATCGTGAAAAATCTGCGCGTTATGGAAAATGAACGCGCCGCGCGCGGGGCGGGGAACGGAGATTGGCCACTGCGCGTGGACCTTTTTCGGGCCCTCGATACTTTATGGCAGGCGGCCGGCCGGGCGCCCGGCAGTGTCGCATGCCGCATCACCTAGCACTCTCAGAA
>QGUO01000351.1 GCA_003242495.1 Pseudomonadota bacterium
CCTGCCGGCCGTGCGACTCGACCCGCGCGCCGAGCGCCTGCTGCTGCACGGTCAGACCGTCAGACCGTCCGAGCGCGTGGCGCCCGGTGCGATGCGTGCCTACGACACCAAGGGGCGGTTCCTGGGACTGGTGGAGGGCCGGCCGGACGGTCAGGTGCGTCCACAACGCCTGTTCGTCACGCCACCCTAGCCAGGCGAGGCAGGCGGGCGGCAAGGTTTGGAAACCTGGTCGCCGGTGCGCGGGTTCCAGATCGGATGGGCGCGTCGGGGCGGATGCGTGGTGCAGTGCAAGGCGGCCGCCTGCCGTCGTCCGGTCGCCACACGGCCGTCGGGCAGGGTGACCGGCCTCCGGTCCGGGCACGGAACCGCTGAGCACTCAGAGTTTTGCTTGAGCTGCGCACGCGCCCGCGGGTAGAATGCGCGGCTTCTCAAAGCGGTCAGAAGCAAGTTTCACGCCTAGTTCACAGGCTAGAGGATTGGACAGTATGTCATTGTCGAGCGAGCAGAAAAGCGAGATCGTCGCGCAGTATCAGCGCGCCGCTCGCGATACGGGTTCCCCGGAAGTCCAGATTGCGTTGTTGTCGGCGCGCATCAGCGAGCTCGGCGAGCATTTCTCCACTCACAAGCGTGATCACGCCTCGCGCCGCGGCCTGCTGCGCATGGTCAATCAGCGCCGCAAGCTTCTCGACTACCTGAAGGACACTGCGCCGGAGCGCTACCAGGACATCGTCTCGCGTCTCGGCCTGCGCCGCTGACCGGCGCGCCGGATCGTTTCCGGCCTCGCACAACAACCCCGCCATTCCGAATCATCGGGTCCGTCATTTCAATTCCGCCAGCCGGTCAGGAAGCATTGTGAGCGCAATCAAGAAAACTTTCGCGTACGGCCAACATCAGGTGACGCTGGAGACGGGCGAGGTCGCCCGTCAGGCCGACGGCGCGGTCCTCGTGACCATGGGGGAAACGGTGGTGCTGGTCACCGCGGTGGCGCGCAAGGAGGCCGATCCCAAAAAGGATTTCTTCCCGCTCACCGTCAACTACATCGAGAAGACCTACGCCGCAGGGCGCATCCCCGGAGGGTTCTTCAAGCGTGAGGGTCGTCCCTCCGAGAAAGAAACCCTGACATCACGCCTCATCGACCGACCGATCCGCCCGTTGTTCCCCGAGGGCTTTTTCAACGAGATCCAGGTCATCGCCACCGTCCTCTCGCTCAACCCCGACGTCGATTCCGACATCCCGGCCATGCTGGGCGCCTCGGCGGCGCTGGCGCTGTCGGGCGTGCCGTTCCAAGGGCCGATCGGCGCGGCCAAGGTCGGCTACAAGGACGGGCAGTACATCCTGAATCCCACCAAGCAGCAGCTCGCCGACTCGCAGCTCGACCTGGTGGTGGCCGGCACCTCCGAAGCGGTGCTGATGGTGGAATCCGAGGCGGCAGGTCTGTCCGAGGAGGTGATGCTCGGCGCCGTGATGTTCGGCCATGAGCAGATGCAGATCGCCATTCAGGCCATCAACGAGCTCAAGGCCGAGGCCGGCAAGCCCGCCTGGGACTGGCAGCCGCCGGCGCCCAACGAGCAGCTCGAGGCGGCGCTCGCGGCGCAGTGCAAGTCCGCGCTCGCCGATGCGTACAAGATCATCGAGAAACAGGAGCGGCGCAACCGCATCGCGGAAGTGCGCCAGGCGGCGCTCGACGCGCTCGCCGGCGGCGAGAATCCGCAGTTCGCGCCGGAGGACGTGCTCAAGGCCTTCGCCGATCTCGAGTACCGCATCGTGCGCGATCGCGTGCTCGCCGGCGAGCCGCGCATCGACGGGCGCGACTCGAAAACCGTGCGACCGATCAGCATCCGCACCGGCGTGCTGCCGCGTACCCACGGCTCGGCGCTGTTCACGCGCGGCGAGACGCAGGCGCTGGTGGTCACCACCCTCGGCACCGGGCGCGACGCGCAGATCATCGATGCCCTGAGCGGCGAGCGCAAAGAGCCGTTCATGCTGCATTACAATTTCCCGCCGTTCTGCGTAGGCGAGACCGGCATGATCGGCTCGCCGAAGCGTCGCGAAATCGGTCACGGCAACCTCGCGCGCCGCGGCATCAACGCGGTCATGCCGGACATGAACAACTTCCCGTACGTGATCCGCGTGGTTTCGGAGGTCCTCGAGTCGAATGGCTCGAGCTCCATGGCCACCGTGTGCGGCGCGTCCCTGGCCTTGATGGACGCCGGCGTGCCGATCAAGGCGGCGGTGGCCGGCGTGGCCATGGGCCTGGTGAAGGAGGGCGAGCGCTTCCAGGTGCTCACCGACATCCTGGGCGACGAGGATCACCTCGGCGACATGGACTTCAAGGTGGCCGGCACGCGCGATGGCGTCACCGCGCTGCAGATGGACATCAAGATCAACGGCATCACCCGCGAGATCATGCAAGTGGCCCTGGAGCAGGCCCGCGCCGGGCGCCTGCACATCCTCGACCAGATGGATCAAGTGCTCGCCGCGCCGCGCGCCAAGATGTCCGAGTGGGCGCCTTCGATCATCACCCTGAAGATCGATCCCGAGAAGATCCGCGAGGTCATCGGCAAGGGCGGCGCGGTGATCCGCGCGATCACCGAAGAGACCGGCACCACCATCGACATCGAGAACGATGGCACGGTGAAGATCGCCTCCGTGGACGGCAGCTCCGGGCGCGAGGCGCAGCGGCGCATCGAGCTCATCACGGCCGAGGTCGAGGTCGGTCGCGTGTACGAGGGACGTGTGGCGCGCCTGATGGACTTCGGTGCGTTCGTCACCATCCTGCCGGGCAAGGACGGCCTGGTGCACATCTCGCAGATCTCCGACGAGCGCGTCGAGCGCGTCAGCGACAAGCTGCGCGAAGGCGACCTCGTGCGCGTCAAGGTGCTCGAGGTCGACCGCCAGGGTCGCGTGCGCCTGAGCATGCGCAACATCGACGAGTAAGCCGCCAGCGCACCGCGCGCCTGCCGGGGCGCGCGCATCCCATCGATGCCAGGCAACGGGGAAGGCGGGTTCCGTCCCCGTTGCCGGGCACACCGCTCAGATGTGCTTCTCCTGAGCGCCGGCGACCCCCACGCTTTCCTCGCTGGTCTCCGCCGTGCGCGCCGGCGCGGACGACGGCGCCATCGCGTGGAACAGCTGCTCCTGCATGGCGCGCCAGCGCTCGAGATTCTGCTGCGTGAGGGAGGTGACCGCGTCGTACGCGTCCGCACCCATCACCCCGCGCATGTGTTCGCGCACCTGCTGCTGCTGACTGGCGAACAGCCTGAGGCTCTGCTCCAGGTAATTGCCGACGAGGCCCTGCATCGCCCCGCCATAGCAGCGGATGACCTGCGCGAGGAAATCCTGGCTCATCACCGGCTCACCCGTGTGCTCCTGTTCGGCGATCACCTGCAGGAGGATGGCGCGCGTGATGTCTTGCTGGGTTTTCTTGTCGATGACGACGAAATCGATTCGTTCCGTCACCAGGCGGCGGATGTCGGCCAGCGTGATATACCGACTCACGACCGTGTCGTAGAGTCGGCGGTTCGGGTACTTCTTGATGACTCTCGGCTCGCTCATGAACGCTCCTCGTTGCACCTCTCGGAGCTCAAGAACCGGTCGATTCAAGGCCGGAACATGACATCATTGTCGGGCTTCAATGCCCGGTATTACGGCCGGCTGGTTCCCCATGGCCGGTCCGCCCTTCAGGACCGAACGATTCTCGAGTCGTTGTCACCGTCGAGCCCGGCCGCGCGCATCCCCTGTAAGGGTACGCTCGTCCAGTGTTCGACCGCCCAATCCCACAAGCCGGCGGGGCTGGCGTATCGCAGTGCCGGCGGAGGATTCTGTCGGAGAAAGCGCAACGCCCTCCACAGCGCCTCTGCCGGGCGGCGCAAGTCCAGTTTCGCTGCGCCCGCCGATTTGGACAGTTTGACGCCATCGGGGCCGATGGCTAGCGGCATATGTGCGTACATCGGTGTCGCGAGGCGCAATCGGCGCTGAAGAAGGATTTGTCGGGGAGAACTGTTCAATAAATCGACACCTCGCACGACGTGCGTGATGCCTTGTTCGGCGTCGTCGACCACGACGGCCAGCTGGTAGGCGAACAGACCGTCGCGGCGACGGATCACGAAGTCGCCCACTTCCCTGGAGACGTCCACGGCCACATGTCCTTGCAGCAGGTCGTCGAACACGACTTCGCCCGGCGGTGTCAGAAAGCGAATCGCACGGTCGCGCTGCGCGGCGCGCACACCGCTGCGGCACCAGCCCGGATAGCGCAGCTCCTCGCCGGGCGTCGCCGGGCCTTCCGCCGCGGCCAGGATCTCCGCGCGGCTGCAGGTGCACTCGAAGGCATCGCCCTGGGCGAGCAGGCGCTCGACGGCGGCCGCGTACGCAGCGGAGCGTGTGCTC
>QGUO01000352.1 GCA_003242495.1 Pseudomonadota bacterium
GGGTATCGACCACCTGGACACCGCGGCGAGCTACCAGGCCGGCGAGAACGAACGCTTCGTCGGCAGCGTCATCAAGGGCCGGCGTGACCGCGTGTTCCTCGCCACCAAGTACGGCATCACCCGTCGCGCCGATGGCAGCCTGCTGATCGACAATCGACCCGAAGCGCTGCGGGCCGCGTGCGATGCCAGCCTCGAGCGTCTCGGCGTCGAGCACATCGACCTGTTCTATCTGCACCGGATCGACCGCACGGTGCCCATCGAGGACTCGGTGGGCACGCTCGCGCAACTGGTCGCCGCCGGCAAGATCCGTTACATCGGGCTGTCGGAATGCAGCGTCGAGACGCTGCGGCGCGCGTGCGCGGTGCATCCGGTGGCAGCCGTGCAGATGGAGTATTCGCTGTGGACGCGTGATCCGGAGAAGGGGATCCTGGCGGCCTGCCGTGAGCTCGACGTGGCGCTGGTCGCCTACAGCCCGCTGGGCCGCGGCTTCCTGGCAGGCAACTTTCGCGATCTCAGCGAGCTCCCCAAGGACGACAACCGGCAGAGTCAACCGCGTTTCCAGGCAGACAATGTGGAGCACAACCGGCGCATCGCCGATCTGGTGCGCGAGATGGCCGCAGACAAGGGTTGTACGCCTGCGCAGCTGGCGATCGCCTGGGTACTGGCGCGCGGCGAGGACATCCTGCCGATTCCGGGCACCAAGCGGCGCACGCGCCTGGCGGAGAACCTCGGCGCCCTGGACATCGCCCTGAGCGCGGCCGAGCTCGACGAGATCGACGCGCGGCTGGCGCAGATCCCGGTGCGCGGGGAGCGTTACCCGCCGGCGATGCTGCAGGCGCTCGACGCCTGAGCCGCACGCAAGACGGGCAGGGCGGGGCGCCCGTCCCGACCGCCACAAAAAAGGGGCGGATCCGTGTGGATCCGCCCCCGTGCGATGCCCGGCGCGGCCGGTCGTGGGCGTCAGCCCTCGAGGCACTTCTCCAGACGATCGAGCGTGCGCATCGCAGGCAGCACCTGCTGGACGCTGGCGTTCGGCTCACGGCCCTCGCGGATGGCCGCGAAGAACTCGCGATCCTGCAGCTCGATGCCGTTCATGGAGACATCCACCTGCGAGACATCGATGGGCTTGTTGTAGCCATCGACCAGCTCGTCATAGCGTGCGATGTAAGTGCCGTTGTCGCAGATGTAACGGAAGAACGTGCCGAGCGGGCCGTCGTTGTTGAACGACAGCGACAGCGTGCAGATGGCGCCCGAGGGCGTCTTCATGCCGATGCTCATGTCCATGGCGATGCCCAGCTCGGGATGCTTCGGACCCTGCAGCGCGAAGACCTCGGAGGCGATCTCGCCGGTCTGATACTGGAACAGGTCGACCGTGTGGCAGGCATGGTGCCACAGCAGGTGATCGGTCCAGCTGCGCGGCTTGCCCAGCGCATTCATGTTGGTGCGGCGGAAGAAGTAGGTCTGCACGTCCATTTGCTGGATCTTGAGCTCGCCGGCCTTGATGCGGTTGCGGATCCACTGGTGGCTCGGGTTGAACCGCCGGGTGTGCCCCGCCATGGCGATCAAGCCGGTCTCCTTCTGCACCTTCACCACTTCTTCGGCGTCGGCGAGGTTGTCGGCCATCGGGATCTCGATCTGCACGTGCTTGCCGGCACGCATGCACTGAATCGCCTGGCGCGCGTGCAGCTGCGTCGGCGTGGCGAGAATCATCGCCTCGAGCCCGGGCTGCTTCAGGCTTTCCTCCAGGTCCGTGGTCCAGTGCGGGATGCCGAACTTCTCGGCGACCTCCCGCGTGGTGTCGGGGCTGCCGCCGGCCAGCGTGATGACCTCGATGCCCTCGATGTTGCGGATCGCTTCCAGGTGCTTGACGCCGAATGCGCCTTGACCCGCCAATCCAATCTTCATTGTCTATACCTCGTCGCTTTCCACATTGATGAAGCAGGGGGCTGCGGAGCGCAGCGCACGGTGCGGCTCCTGCGGCGAAGGGGACAGCGGCGCCTGCGCGCCGCTGCGGATGGCTGCCGGGAGGAACGGCCGTTCCTGCCGGCAGCGCGATGGGATCCCGCGCTTCGCCGGGATCCTCACGGATTGCTCTTGAGTACCAGGTGACCCAGCGCGGTGTTGGAGGCCGGGATGTGGTAGAAGCGGTGCAACTCCTCCACGTTGTCGCCCAGCGCGCCGCGCATGATCAGCCACATGACCAGCTCGATGCCTTCCGAGCCGGCCTCGCGCAGATACTCGATGTGCGGCATGCGGCGCAGACGCTCGGGGTTGGTGACCAGGTCGTTCATGAACGCCAGGTCGAACTCCTTGTTCACCAGGCCGGCGCGCGGGCCCTGCAGCTGGTGCGACATGCCGCCCGTGCCCCAGATCTGCACGTTCAGGTCCTCGGGGTAGCTCTCGACGGCGCGCCGGATGGCCTCGCCGAGCAGCCAGCAGCGGTTGCCCGAGGGCACCGGATAGGTCACGACGTTCACCGGCACCGGCACGACCTTGACCGGCCATTCGTCGACCTTGCCGAACATCATGGACAGCGGCACCGTCAGGCCATGGTCGACTTCCATCTTGTTGATGATGGTCATGTCGAACTCGTCCAGGATGCAGCTTTGCGCGATGTGCCAGGCGAGGTCGGGGTGACCCTTCACCACCGGCACCGGGCGCGGGCCCCAGCCCTCGTCGGCGGGCTTGAACTCCTCGGCGCAGCCGATGGCGAAGGTCGGGATGATGTTCATGTCGAAGGCCGACGCGTGGTCGTTGTAGACCAGGATGATGGCGTCGGGCTTCTCTTCCTTGATCCAGCTCTTCACCCACTCGTAATCGTCGAAGATCGGCTTCCAGTACGGATCCTGTGTCTTGCCGAGATCGAACGCGGCGCCGAGCGCCGGGATGTGGCTGGAGGTGATGCCCGCGGTAATGCGTGCCATATCAGCGACCCTCCTTGATGGAGCGCCAGCCCTCGGGGGAGCGTCCGCCTTGCAGCATCATCTGAGCGTATTCCTCCTGCGTCATGCCGGTCATGGTGCCGGCGGCGTACTGGAAGCTCTTGCCGTCGGTGGAGAAGAGCTTGGCGAGAAAATAGATGTTGCCGCCTTCATCGATGGCGGCGTTGTAGTCACGATTGAGCACGGCCTGCTTCTGTGCCTCGGTCATGGGCCACTCGTCGAGATAGGCGCGCTCGTCCTTCTTGAAGCGCTCGCGGTTCTCGTGCTTCATCAGGCTCATGCAGAACTGGTTGAGCCAGTAGCCCTTGCGCGCGCGCTGCGCGGTGAACACCCGCGTGCCGGGGATATCCTCGAACGCGGCGAGATATTCGTGAATGTCTATGCGGGGAGTGGTCATGACAGCCTCGGTTGGGAAATCCTTGATCGATACGCGTCCGCGCGGGGCGCGGCTGGGCGGCCCCGGCATGCCGGGGCCGTGGCGGCACAGTAACCGCCTGGGCCCGGCGCGGTTCGCAGCCGGGCCGCGCGCTGCCCGCGCGCTATGCTGGTTCGGACCGGGCAACCGGCCAATCGCCCCTTCGCTGACTGCGTTGCACGTCGCGTCCCGGGCCGGCCTGCACCCGGCGGGCCGAAAAGCCGCTGCATGGCACGCCGCTAGCCCGTGAACTCATACAGCCGATGGGGATTATCCACCAGAACGCGCTGCTGAGTCTCGGGGTCGGGCATCATGAGCGGGATCAGGTCGACCAGATCGCCGTCGTTGGGCATGTGCCGGGAAATGTTCGGATGCGGCCAATCGGTGCCCCAGAGAATGCGATCCGGGGCCGCTTCGATGAGCGCCTGCGCGAAGGGCACCGCATCGGTGAACGGCGGCCCCTCGGAGGAGATGCGCTCGGCGCCGCTGATCTTCACCCAGCACTTCTCGTTGTTGCGGGCGAAGGCGAGCAGGCGCTGGAACGGCTCTTGCTCGAGGCCGGCCTTGGTGGGGACCCGGCCCATGTGGTCGATGATGAAGGGCACCGGCAGGCTCTTCAGCAACTCGTCGTGCTCGACCAGATCGCCCGCGTCGAAGTGCAGGTCGATGTGCCAGCCGAGCGGGCGGATGCGCTCGAGCACGCGGCGAAACTCGCCCATGTCAGGCATGCCGCCCAGATGCTTGACGAAATTGAAGCGCACGCCGCGAAAGCCCGCCTCGTGCAGCTTCTCGAAATCGGCGTCGGTGAACGAGTCGTCGGCATTGGCCACGCCGCGATAGCGCCCGCCGCTTTGCGCGATGGCGTCGACGATCACCGTGTTGTCGGTGCCGTGGCAGCTCGCGTTCACCAGCACCGCCCGCGACAGGCCGAGCGTGCTTTGCAATTCTTTGAAACGCTCGAGCGGCGCGTCCGGCGGCGTATAGGTGCGATCCGGGGCGTACGGGTACTTGTCACC
>QGUO01000353.1 GCA_003242495.1 Pseudomonadota bacterium
TGCATGAGCGGTCTGGCGCGCAAGATACTCCGCATACCCGGTCTGACTCGCGTAGGCGACCAGCATCGCCGGTGCGCCGTTCGCCGTTGCGCTCTCGATGACCGAGGCGCGCGCGCGCTTCGAGCGGCCGCGCAGCGTGGCTGCGCAAAGCAACACATAGAGAACGACGACGATGGCGGCAGCCAGGCCGCGCTCGGGGGTCATGCCTCGTAACCGTGGTTGGAAGTGCCCAGCATTACAGGGGTAGTACCTCGAGCGTCGCTGCATAACTGGCGCGCTCCCTGCGCTCGGCCGCCCCCTCGGTGCCCGGCGTCACGGCGGTCGGCGCGCTCTCGGCAGTGGCGTTCAACCAATAGAGCCCCGGCGCCGGCCACTCGATGCGGATCAGCCCATCCGAGTCGGTGACGTATTTGGCTTCCTGCAACTGGTCGCGATAACGAATGCCACCCGGGATGACCACGACCTCCAGGGCGGCCGCCGGCTTACCGTCCAGCAGGAAGCGGAACTCGGCGGTCTCCCCGGCAAACAGGTCATTCGGATGCGTGACCGGCACCAGCTCCAAGCCGACGCCCGTGGGCTGGAACACCTCCGTGGTCGGAGCACCGGCGGTCACGAAGGTCTCGATGCGTCCTCGCGTCAGCGTCACGCGCAGGTCCGTCGCCCCGGCAGGCACTGCGCTCGCGAAGCCATCGGCGCTGCCCCGGTAGCGCTGGGTTTCTCCGTCGACTTGGTAACTCGCGAACAGGCCTTCGTTGAGCCGCACCACCTTGTACGTGCCCTTCTGTTCGAGTCGTACGTCGAACGTGCTGCGGTAGCGTCCTGTCCCAGCGTTTTCGAGCTTGACGGAGGAGCCGTCCGGCGCGAGCACCGAGACACCGTCGAGCCGCATGGGCTGATGTTCGAAATAGAACAGGTCGTTCGAAATGGCTGCGTCCACCGTGAGCCAGGGCTCATCGCCCGATAGCACGGTGGACGAAGGCAGCAGCCAGGCACGATGCGCCTGCGCGCCGAGCGGCATGACGGCAGCGAGCAACAGCGCGCACAGGCCGAGGTGGAAACCGGAAGTCTTCATGCGAGACACTCCATCAGCTTGACAGGCCACGAAATCTGCGGGAGGCAAGCGCCCAGGAGTCAAGGCGTGAACTCGAGCACGATCTTGCCGAGCTCATGCTCGCCACTCGCCTCCAGGCGCTGCGGCGCTTCGACCGGCCAGCGAAACGGCACGGCGATGAGCTCTCGCCCGCCGACCTCGCGGGCGGCCTCCACCACCAGCCGGTATTCGCCGGGTGCCAGATCCTTCCAGGGCGCGGCGTTGCCGTCGAACGCGAGGCGGTGCTCGCCCGGGGGACGGGTGGCCCCGCTGATGCCGTCGACAGGCATATCGAGCGTTCGGCCGCTCTTGCGCCACCACTGCCGCATGTCCTTCAGCCACTCGTTGCCCTTCTTGTTGGGCTGCTTCACGTCGTACCAGACCGCCAGGTTGGCGACGAAGCGCTGCGCGCCGTCTTCCAGCCAGATGGCGGTATAGGGTCGGTGGTACTCGGCGACGCTCAGGCGCGGGATCTCGATGGTGACCGTCGGTGCGGCGGCCTGAACGCTGCCGGCACACAGCAGGGCGAGCGCAACGGCGACGCGTGCAGACTTGAACGGGCGCGAGTCAGGCACTTCGAATCCTCAATGCACGAACAGAATGGCGATCAACAAGGGCAGCACCACGCCGAACCCGACCAACGGCCAGGTTGCAGGACGATTCGTGGCATGGGTCTTCAATATGAGCAGCCCCGTGATCGAGAACACCACGCAGGCCACTGCGAAGACATCGATGAACCAGCTCCAGGCCTTGCCCGTATGCCGGCCCTTGTGCAGATCGTTGAGATAGGCGATCCAGCCGCGGTCGGTAGATTCGTATTCGACGAGGTTTTCCAGGCGATCGATGCGCAGCCACGCATCGCCGCCCGGGCGCGGCAGCGACAGGTAAATCTCCTCGTCGGACCATTCCGCGGGCCGCGTGCCGACCCGCACCGCAAGCGTCTCGACCAGCCAGCGCGCAACGGCTGCGGGTAAGGCACTGTCCTGCTCGGGGGTCGCCAGCTCCGCAAGACTCGCGGCCAGTTCCTCCGGCAGTACCGCCTGCCGTGCAATGACGCGCGGCTCGGCGCCGATTTGCGCCGCATGGTTCAATGTGATGCCGGTGACGGCGAACAGCAGCATGCCGAGCAGGCAGACCGCCGAGCTGATCCAGTGCCACTGGTAAAGCGTCCTCACCCAATCGGCCCGTCGCCGACCCGCGTCGCTGCTCACGTGCACTCTGCAAATCGACCCGTTACGCACTGTGCGGCCGCGCCACCGCAACACACGCCTGCACCCGACCCGCGCCGAACGGTCGGGTCGCAGAATGACATGACATGGTCTCGGTACGCTGTCACGGACATCGGCTCGCGTGGCGCCGCGCCTCGGCCGCGCGATCGCGACCGGCCCACGCGGCCGTGTCGGCATTGTTACCACGCTCCACGGCTAAGTGCAAACAATTCTTGTTTGCATTGAGGTCGCGTCAGGCTTGGGGCCATGCCCGTGCGCTCCGCTCCCGCGCCGCATCCGCAATTCGCCGGCCTGCGCCGCAGGCCGCTCTGCTCGCTCGGGCACTGCCCGCCTCGCACGGCCTCAGACTTCAGCCCATTGCCGGAGCAGGTTGTGATAGACACCGGTCAGTTGCACGACGGCCGGGTGGTCGGGCAGCTCACCGCCGAGCCGCTGGATGGCCACGTCCATGTCGAACAGCAGCGCGCGGCGGGTATCGTCCCGGATCATGCTCTGCACCCAGAAGAACGAGCACAATCGCTCGCCGCGGGTCACGGGCGTCACGTGGTGCAGGCTCGTGGCCGGATACAGAATCATGTCGCCGGCCGGCAGCTTGACCCGCTTCGTGCCGTAAGTGTCTTCGATCACCAATTCGCCGCCGTCGTAGTCCTCCGGCGCGGAGAAGAACAACGTGCAGGACAGGTCCGTGCGCAGCGCGTGTCCGCCGCCGAGGGTGCGCACCGCCCCATCGACATGCGTGCCGAACGATTGACCGACCCGATACCGATTGAACGAGGGCGGCAAGATGCGCAACGGCAGCGCCGCCGACATGAAAAGCGGCGTCGCCGACAGTGCATCGAGAATCATCTGCCCGAGTTGCTCGGCCACTGGACTGCGCAGCGGCAGCTGCTCGTTGTGCTTGACGCGCGCGCCCTGGTGACCGGCCGTGGCGCGCCCGTCGACCCATTGCGCCTGCTGCAGAAGCCGGCGACCTTCGGCGACTTGTTCGGGCGTGAGGACTTTGGGGATGGCGAGCAGCATCGGCATTCGTGGCCGGGGCGCCGTGGATCACCGTGCCCCGGCCCGGGTGATCGGTTCGAGTTTCAGAATCTCACATCGGCGCTGAGCAGGAAAGAACGCGACGGTCCGAGCAGCGCGCGCTGCGCCGGCCAGTTCAGCGAAACCGCGTACACCTCGTCCGTGATGTTATCGACGTTCAGCCGCACGGTCACCGCCTCACTGACGTCATACGCAACCAACAGGTTTGCCACCGTATAGCTCGGCAGCTTGCCGAAGGCGCCATTCGGAATGATGCGCTCGGCGTCGTCCGGGCGCCCGACCCAGGACGAGCCCACGTACTGCAACCCGCCGCCCACCGTCAGCCCGAATGGCAGACGATACGTCGTCCACACATTCCCGGAGAACTCGGGCGTGAACGCCAGCTCATCCCCGCTGGTCCGCAGTACGCTGCCGTAGTCGTTGGGATTGGCCAGGCGGCGCGCCTGGTCGAGCAACTCGCTGTGCTTGCGTTCGCTGTCGAGATACACCATGCCCGCAAACACCGACCACGCCGGCGTTACTTCTCCGCTCAGGGCCAGCTCCACGCCTTGGACGATCTGCTCTCCGTAGCCCACGCGTGCGACCGGCGGCGGCGGATCGATGCGCGGATCGATGCCGGTGATGGCGACGTTCTCGCGCACGGTGCGGAAAAGCGCCGCCGAGGCGTTGAGTCGCTGCTCGAAGAACTCCCACTTCGTGCCGACCTCGTAGTTCAGCGAGCGCTGCACCTTGGAATCCGGGCTGTTCAGCCCGGCGCTGAAGCCGGGGAAGGCGTTGTCGCCCTCGCGCGAGATGTCTGGATTCGACAGGAACGAGCCCGGCGGCAGGCTCGACAGGCCAACCGAGGCATACACGCTGCCGTGCTCGGCTGGTTTATAGACCAGGCCGAGCTTGCCGCTGACCGTGGTCTTGCCGTAGTCGTAGGCGTCCGGCCCTTGCGGTTGCCCGTCCGCCGTGTTGCTGTCGATCTCCACATCGTAGCGCTCGATGCGCACCCCGCCGGG
>QGUO01000354.1 GCA_003242495.1 Pseudomonadota bacterium
CGGGGACCTGGACTTGAGCGGGCTGGCACCGGGCGTGATCGCCCTCGGCAGCGGCAACACGACCCGGGTGGGGCTGCGCTCGGGCGGCGTGCTCACGCTGCCGGCTGGCGGGCTCACGGACCATGCGCCGGCGCAGCTCCTGGTGAGCGGCATGACGGACGTGGTCGGCCCCGGTGCCACACGCACACTGCCGTTCGCCGTGGGAGCGCTGGATTTCCGTTCAGGCGCGCAGGGTGGCGCCACCACGCTCGTGACCTCGGTCGGGCGCCTGGATGCCGTGGTCGGCAACGGCCAGGACCTCATCGTCGATCAAACCGGTGACCTGATGCTCGGGACGCTGAGTGCCGCCGGCGGGAACATCAGACTGACTACGAGCGGGGCGGTCACGGACGACGGCGACGATGACACACGTATCGTCGCCGACGGCGCGTCGCTGAGCGCGGCGGCGCTCGGTACCGCGAGCCGCGCGCTGGACACCGATGTGACGACGCTCGAGGCGACGGCATCGAGCGGCGGCATTTTCGTGCGCGAGCGTAATGCGCTGAACCTGACGGCGCAGGCGAGCGGCGGCGCCGTGGATGTGCGCACCCGCAACGGATCACTGGTGGTGGCCAACGCCCGCGGCGAAGGCGTGACCCTGGTGGCCGGCGGGGCGGGCAGCACGCTCACGCTCGATGGCGTCGTGGACGCCGGCAGCGGGAATGTCGCCTTGACGGCGGGCACGGCCAGCGCGCGCGGCGCCATCGTGGGCAGGGCGAATCATCACCACCCCGGCAGCGCGCTCCCCGCACCCGGCTCGAGCATCGGCACGAGTGGGGCGCGGCTCGCGACGACGGTGACATCGCTGCACGCGACCAGCACCGCCGGTGGCATTCATGTGACGGAAACCAATGCCCTGAACCTGACGGCGCAGGCGAGCGGCGGTGTCGTGGATGTGCAGACCGACAACGGATCGCTGGTGGTGGCCGGCGCCCGCGGCGAGGGCGTGATCCTGGCGGCCGGCGGGGCGGGCAGTGCGATCAGGCTCGACGGCGTGGTGGATGCCGGTAGCGGAAACGTCTCGTTGACGGCGGGCACGGCCGCCAGCCGCGGCGCGATCCTGGCCGGGGCCGGGAATCGGATCAGCGCCAGGTCGTTGAACGCGACTGCCTCGGCCATCGGTGCACAGGCTGCACGACTGAATACCGACGTCGAATCCTTGAATGCCAGCGCCCTGAACGGCGGCATTTTCGTCACCGAGGCGAACTCGCTGTCCTTGACGGCGAACGCCACCGGCATCGTGGACGTGCGCACCACCCAGGGCGCGCTCACCGTATCCGGCGTGAGCGGCGCCGGGGTCACGCTGAGCGCCGGCGGGGCGGGCAGCGCCATGACGTTGGCCGGCGAGGTGGATGGCGGTGCGGGCGATGTGCGCCTGACCGCCGGGGGCGCCCTGAGCGCGGACGTGAACGGTCATGTGCGCGGCAATACGCTGACCGTTGCAGCGAGCCGCGTGGGCGCGGGCGACGCGCCCCTTGCGACCACCGTCGCGGCACTCGATGCCACCAGCTCGAACGGCGGGATCCATGTCCTGGAGACGGATGGCTTGCGGCTGGCGGCCCGGGCGACCGGGGGCATGGTCGATGTACGAACTGCGAACGGTGCGCTCAGTGTCGGCACGGTGAGCGGCGCCGGCGTGCGGCTCGCGGCAGGCGGCGCCGGTCAGGGCATCACGCTCGATGGCGTGGTGGACGCGGGTGCGGGCGAGGCGGCGCTGACGGCCGGCACCCCCGACCGTCCAGGCATCATCGCGGGTTCGGCCGGGCATCGCATCGTCGCCGGGGCGCTGGTCGCCCGCGGTGCAGCCATCGGCGCGAGCGGATCGGCCTTGCAGACGGACGTGGACACCCTGACGGCGCACGCCAGCGAGGGCGGGGTGTTCGTCGAGGAGCATGACGGGCTCGCGCTGCTCGACGTCGGTGCGCGCGACGATGTGGTGGTGAGCGCGACGAATGGGGATCTCATCGTGCATGCGGTGACGGCGGGGCGGGCGGCGTCACTGTCCGCCGGCGCCGGCCACATCACCGATGACGGCGACGACGCCACCCGGCTGGCGGCCGGCGAGCTGACACTTCTCGCCCGCGCCATCGGTGCGCCCGGGGGCGCCGGCACGGGCCTCGACAGTGCCGCGCGTCTGGACATCGAGGCCACCACGCTGCAGGCCACGGCCACGCACGGCGGGCTGTTCATCGATGAGGCGGACGGTCTCGCAGACGTACGGCTGGCGGCGGCCGGGGACATCGAATTGCTCACCCGCACGGGGGACCTGCACCTGCGCAGTGTGAGCGCGGGCGACACGCTGCTGCTCGCCGCGGGCGGGAATCTCTACGCCTTGCCGGACGCCGGCGCACTGACTGCCCGGGCGGCGGAGCTGCGCGCCGGCACGAGCGACCCGTCGGCCGGCCAGATCGGCACGTCGGCGAAGCCCATCGAGCTCGAGCTCGGCGCCGGCGATACGCTGCGGCTGTACGTGCCGCACACCATCGACCCCAATGACCCGAATCGCGCACCCTTCACGCTGCCGTCGGCCGGCGTGAGCACCGTGCTGCATCGCTTCCATTCACCCAGCGTGCCTGCGGCCCAGGCCGGCTATGGGCGCTTCCAGGGGTTCGACGAGCTGAACTTCACCTCGCCGGCCGAGACCATGCTGCGCAGCCTGCAAAGCCAGACCGGTACCGTACAGAGCGTGCTGGACATCGACTGGGCCTCGTTCGATCCCAACGTCAGCCTGTTCGGCACCCTGGAGCCGGCGGTGTGCCTGCCCAGCGACCAGCGCGACGAGGAGGAGAGCACGCCCGAGTGCTGACGGCGCGGCGGCGCTTCATGGTGGCGGGGCGGCGGCCGGCTTCGCGGGAGGCCCGGCAGCCGGCTGGCGGCGCGCGCCTGCCTGCTGTGTATAATGCGCCGCTCGCTTGGACCCCTCGTGGGGTCCTGTAACCAGAACCTCAACCGGGAGTCTCACTCGGATGGATTGGCTGATTTCCACTGCGGCGGCACAGGCACAGGGCGCTCCCGGGCAGCCGAGCGCGCTGATGCAGTTTCTGCCGCTCATCCTCATCTTCGTCGTCTTCTATTTCCTGCTGATCCGTCCGCAGACCAAGCGCGCCAAGGAGCACCGCGCCATGGTGGCGGCACTGGAGGCCGGCGCCGAGGTGGCCACCAGCGGCGGCATCATCGGCAAGATCACCCAGGTCAGCGACCAGTACGTGACCGTGGAGATTGCCCAGGGGGTCGAAGTGAAGGTCCAGCGCCACACCATCGCCCAGGTCCTGCCCAAGGGCACCGTGAAGAGCGCCTGAAGCGGCCTGACCCTACATGAACCCCGTTCCGGTCTGGAGATACTGGCTGGTCGCCATCGTCCTGGTGATCGGCTTCATTTTTGCCCTGCCGAACGTCTTCGGCGAAGACCCCGCCATCCAGCTTGCCCGCGAGGACCGCGGGGCTCTGGACACCGCCGGCGAGGAGCGCGTGCGCGGCATCCTCGAGTCCCAGGGCATCACGCCCAATGCCTCCTACATCGAGGATGGCCGGGTGGTCCTGCGCTTCGATCGGGTGGACGATCAATTGCGCGCCCGCGATGCCATCAACGATGCCGCGCCGGGGGAATACAACGTGGCGCTCACCAGCGCCTCGCGCATGCCCAACTGGCTGCGCGCGGTGGGCCTCAAGCCCATGAGCCTGGGGCTCGACCTGCGCGGCGGCGTGCATTTCATGTACGAAGTCGACATGGACGCGGCCATCGAAGGGGCGCTGCAGCGCATGGCACAGGACATCCGCTTGCAGCTCCGCGAGGCGCGCATCGGCTATTCGACGGTGGCCGTGGAGCGGGGCCGGGTGCGCGTCGCGCTGCGCGAGGGCGCCGATGCGAATGCCGCCGCGAAGCTGATCCGCGGTGACGATACGGGCATCACGGTCGAAACCGACCGCAGCGGGGCCGCGCCGGTGCTGTTCGCCGGGTTCACGCCCGAGCGCATCAAGGAGCGCCAGGACTTCGCCATCGAGCAGAACCTGACCACGCTGCGCAACCGCGTCAACGAGCTCGGCGTCTCCGAGCCCATCGTCGCGCGCCAGGGTCTGGACCGCATCGTCGTGCAGCTGCCCGGCGTGCAGGATCCGAACCAGGCGCTGCGCGTGTTGGGCGCGACCGCCACGGTCGAGTTCCGGCTGGTGGACGAGGGCAATGATCCCTACGAGGCCCAGCGTACCCGGCGGGTACCGATCACCTCGAAGCTCTACACCCATCGAAACGGCAGCCCCGGGCTGCCACAGCGCGAAACAACCCCGAGGGGGAACAAGCACACAAATCCACACCCGCGTTTTC
>QGUO01000355.1 GCA_003242495.1 Pseudomonadota bacterium
CCGGCTCCTTCGTCACCAGCGCCGTGCCCCCGGGGGGTGCGGCGCCGCCCGCCGGCACCATCGGCTTCGTCGGTCTGGTCACACCGCACCTGGTGCGCCTGATGCTCGGCTCCGACCACCGCCTGGTGCTGCCTGCAGCCGCCATCCTGGGCGGTACCCTGGTGATGGTGGCCGACTGGTGCGCCCGTGTGCTGTTCGCCCCGCGCCAGTTGCCCGTCGGCGCCGTCACCGCGCTGATCGGCGTGCCGCTGTTCCTGCTGCTGATGCGCCGCCAGACGGCGCTCTGACCACCCGTTCACCCGGGCGGTCGCGCCGCATGCGGCGCGATCACAGCGCGACGGAGCCTCCCCGTTCGAACGCCACCACGTGGTCGGCCTCGATGCGAATGCCGATGTGCTCGCCGATGGCATGGTCGTGATGGCTCGGCACGAGCGACAGCAACTGCGCCCCGCTTGGCAGGCGCAAGGTGTAGAGGAACTGCGCACCGCGAAACGCGCGCTGGCACACCTCGGCGCGCAGCTCGCTCGCATCGTCGTGAACGACGTCGTCCGGCCGCAGCAGTAAATCGACCAGCGTGCCGCTCGGCCAGCGCGCGCCGCCGTTCGCGCGGACGATGCCCACTTCCGTGCGCACCGCGTCCGAGCCGACGATCTCGCCGGGCAGAAACACGCCCTGTCCGATGAAATCGGCGACGAAGCGGGATGCGGGGCGGTGATAGAGCTCGTAGGGCGTCGCGCATTGTTCCAGACGTCCCGCGCGCATCACCCCCACGACATCGGCCACCGCGAAAGCCTCCTGTTGGTCGTGCGTGACCAGCAGCGCGGTGGCGTTCAGGTTCTTGAGCACCGAGCGTACCTCGAGCCCGAGGCGCTCGCGCAGTTCCACGTCCAGGCTCGAGAACGGCTCATCGAGCAACACCAGCTCGGGTCGTGGCGCAAGCGCGCGCGCCAGCGCCACGCGTTGCTGCTGTCCGCCGGACAGCTGATGCGGGTAGTGCCGCCGGTGCTCGCCCAGCCCGACGATCTCCAGCATCTCTTCGGCGCGCCGCAGGCGCGCCGCCCGCTCCAGTGCGTGCAGACCGAAGGCGACGTTCTCGAGAACCGTGAGGTGCGGGAACAGCGCGTAATCCTGGAACACCATGCCGATGTGGCGGCGCTCCGGGGAGAGCATGAATCCCGGCTCGGCAAGCAGCCGACCGCGCGCATAAATGGCGCCGCCGTCAACGGGCTCGAAACCGGCGATGCAGCGCAGGGCCGTGGTCTTGCCGCAGCCGCTCGGGCCGAGCAGGCAGCCGATCGCCCCCTGCGGCAGACTCAGTGTCAGCCCATTGACGGCCGTGCGCTCACCGAAGCGTCGCACCACGTCGCGCAGCTCAAGCCACATAGGCCCCCCGCCGTGTGAGCATGGCCACCGGAATGAGCCCCGTCAGCACGATGGCGACCGCCGGAAGCGCCGCGCGCTCCCATTCGCCCTCGGCCGTCATTTCGAACACACGCACGGCCAGCGTCTCCCAGCCGAACGGCCGTGCAATCAGCGTAATCGGCATTTCCTTCATGATGTCGACGAACACCAGGGTGGCCGCCGTCGCGAGACTGGTGCGCAGCAGCGGCGCGTGCACTTTGCGCAGCAACGCGGCGCCCGTCACCCCCAGGCTGATGGCCGCCTCGTCGATGCTGCGCGTGACACGATGCAGGCCGCTCTCGACCGGATTGAAGCCGACGGCCAGAAAGCGGGCGGCGTACGCCAGCAGCACCGTAAACAGCGTCCCATGGAGCATGATGGTCGGAGCCGCCGGGCCCAGCCACGATCGCAGAGCCTCCTGCAGCGTGTTGTTCAAGACGATGACGGGCACGAGCAACCCAATGGCGAGCACCGTTCCCGGGATCGCATAGCCCATGGTCGCCAACCGGACCAGGATGCGTGTGCAACGGTGCGGCTCGCGCCGCCCTATGTACGCCAGCAGCAGGCTCGCCACGACGATCAGCGCCGCCCCGCCCCCGGCAAGCACGAGGCTGCGCGCCACGAAACCGAAGTAGCGCGCGTCGAAATCGCTGGCGGCACGCGCGACCGCCCAGTGCGCGAGTTGCAGGACCGGCAGCGCGAAGGCGAGCAGGAAGACCAGCGACACGAATGCCAGCGCCGCCACCTGCCGCGCCGGAGACAAGCTCATTCGGGGCGCTTCGCGGCTGGCGTCGCGCGAGCTCGCGAAGCGCGCGCCGGCACGCGAGCGGCGCTCGATCAGCAGGGCGATCACCACGAACAACAGCAGCACCCCCGACAATTGCAAGGCCGCGCTCATGGAGAACAGGCCCGACCATACCCGGTAGATCGCAGTGGTGAAGGTGTCGTAGTTGAACACCGAGACCGCGCCGAAGTCCGCGAGCGTTTCCATGCCGACCAGGGCGATGCCACCGGCGATCCAAGGGCGCGCCATGGGCAGCGCCACGCGCCAGGCGCCCGCGGCCGCGCTCAGGCCCAAGGTGCGCGCGGCCTCGAGCGCACGCCGGCCCTGCGTGAGAAAGGCGCTGCGGGCGAGCAGGTAGACGTAGGGATACAGCGCGAGCGACATCACCACGATGGTGCCGCCCGTGGAACGGATCGGCGGGAACCACGCGGAGCTGCCGAACACGGCGCGCAGCCAGCTTTGCAGCGGCCCGGCGAAATCCAGGAACCCGACCGCCACGAACGCCAGCACATAGGTCGGGATCGCCAACGGCAACAGCAATGCCCAGTCGAAGAAGCGCCGACCCGGAAACTCGCACATCGCGGTCAGCCAGGCGAGCGAAGTGCCGAGCACGCCGCTCAGCAATGCGACGCCGACGACCAGCTTGAGCGTGTTGGGCACGACCTGCGGCAGGATGTGCTGCGCCAGGTGCCGCCAGATGTCCAGATCAGGGGCCGCGAACGCCGCGACGATCGAGAGGACGGGCACCAACGCCGGCACGCACAGCAGTGCCGCAATCGCGATCCAGCGCCAACGCCCGCGTCGCATGGACAGCCGCGACGCAGGCATGCCCTCGGCAAGCGCCGCGGCGCGGCTCGTCATCGCCCAAGCCCGATCAGCGGTAACCGGCGCGGTCCATCAACCGTACCGCGTCGGCCTGCAGCTCGCCGGCCTGCGCCACGTTGAGCGGGCTGGCCTTGAACGCGCCCCAGGCGGCCACCCGCTCGTCGGGCTCGACGGCGGGATTGGCGGGGTATTCCAGATTGGCGCCAGCGAACTGTCCCTGCGCTTCGGCCGAGGACAACCACTCCAGGAAGGCGCGCGCCTGCTCCGCGCGCGGCGCATGCGCCGTGACGCCGGCGCCCGAGACATTGACGTGCACCCCATTGCCCTGCTGGTCCGGCCAGAACAGCCTGAGCGGCAGGTCGGGGTTGTCGCGCTGCATGCGGCCGAAGTAATACGTGTTGACGATGCCGACGTCGCATTGCCCGGCGGCGATCGCTTCCATGAGCAGGTTGTCGCTCGAGAACACGTCGGTGGCGAGATTCTGCACCCAGCCGCGCACGATCTGCTCGGTGCGCTCCTCGCCATGCTGCGCGATCAACATGGCGACCAGCGACTGGTTGTAGACCTTCTTCGAAGTACGCAGGCATAGCCGCCCCTGCCACTGCGGCTCGGCAAGCGCCTCGTAGGTGCTCAGCTCCTCGGGTTTCACCCGCTCGGTGCTGTACACGATGGTGCGCGCACGCACCGACAGCCCGAACCAGCGACCCTCGGGATCGCGCAAATGCTCGGGAATGTTCTGTTCCAGCACTGCGGAGTCGAGCGGCTGCAACAGACCGCGTTGCGCGGCGAACCACAGCTCGCCGGCATCGACCGTCATGAGCACGTCGGCCGGCGAGTTCGCCCCCTCGGCGGCCAGGCGCTCGATGAGCGGGCCGGCATCGTCGGTCACGAACCGGATCGGCATCCCGGTCTCGGCGGTGTAGCGGTCGAACAGTGGCTTGATGAGCTGCTCGTTGCGCGCCGAGTAGACCACCAGCTCCTCGGGCGCACGTGCGCATCCCCAGGCGGCCAGGCAGGCGACGAGGACCAGGGGCAGCGCGGCGATACGCCGACCACGGCGCAGGTCGGTGCGGGCAGCGGATGGCAGCATTGCGGACTCCGTGAGCGTCTCGTTCAAATGCGAATGACTCCCATTACGGATAGTAACACGCCAACCTTCTCAGGTCGCAAGCTCGACGCGATTGCGGCCCTTCTGCTTGGCGGTGTAGAGGGCTGCGTCGGCCTTGGCGAGCAGCCGCTTGGCTGCGCCCTCGAGGTCGGTGTCGTGGCGGTCGAGCGTGATGCCCGCCACGCCGATCGATACGGTGATGGTGACGGTCTGGCCGGGCGCGACCTCGAGC
>QGUO01000356.1 GCA_003242495.1 Pseudomonadota bacterium
CCGAAAGTCTGTACTCCTCGAGTTTCCCGATATTCACCTCCGCCGGTGAGGCGGTGGCCTTGCTCGAAGCGCGCCTGCCCACGCGCGACCTGGACGCGTCGGTCGGCAGCCTGGTGCAGCGCCTGCTGGTCACGGCAATCGTACTGGGGGCGCTCGCGGTGCTCGCCGGCATCATTCTCGGTCAACAGATCGCCGGGCCGCTGAGCACCCTCACGGACGCTGCCGTGCGGCTCGGCCAGGGCGACTTCTCCACGTCCATTCCCGTGGGCGGGACCGCAGAGGTCGGCAAGCTCGCGCGTACCATGGAAGACATGCGCAGCAACCTTGTCGAACTGACGGGTACGCTGCGGCGCCGCGAAGCCGAGGCCCAGGCGGTGCTCGGCGGTGTCGTCGAAGGCGTCTACGCCGTGGATCGCTCCCGGGTCATTCGCTATCTCAATCCACAGGCGGCGCGGTTGCTCGGGGTGAAGCCGGAAGACGCCCTCGGCAGATTCTGCGGCGACGTGCTCAAGCCTTGCGCGGAGAACGGCCATCGACCCTGCGACACCCGCTGCCCCATCGTGCGCGCACGCAGCGAAGGTACCGCACAGGCAACGGAGAGCCTGAACCTCAGCGATGGTGCTCCCCGCACCACGATCATCACCAGCGCCGCGCCAGTCGACGAGCTGCAGGTACAGGTGATCCGTGACGAGACGGAGCTGGAGGGTGTGCGCCGCGCGCGCGACTCGGTGCTGGTCAACATTTCGCATGAATTCCGCACGCCGCTCGCCGCCCAGCTCGCTTCCATCGAGCTGCTGCGCGAGGGAATCGACCGCATGCCTCGCGAGCAGCAGAAGGAGCTGGTGCTCTCGCTGGAGCGCGGCACGCTGCGCCTGACGCGCCTGATCGACAATCTTCTCGAAAGCGTGCGCATCGAGTCGGGTCAACTTGGCATCCGGCGCCAGAGCGTGGCGCTCGACGAGATCGTGGAAGACGCCGAAGCCTTGATCGGCGCGTTGCTCAAGCAGCGACGCCAGAAGCTCGAGGTCGCGATCCCGGAGGACCTCCCGCGAGTGGATGGCGACGGTCCGCGCCTCACGCAGGTGTTCGTCAACCTGCTGGCGAACGCCAGCAAGTTCGCGCCCGAGGACTCCACGGTGCGCATCGGCGCCGAGGCCGGCGAGGGATTCGTGCAGGCGTGGGTCGAGGACGAAGGGCCCGGCGTGCCGCACATCGAAGGCCGCTCGATCTTCGAGCGCTTCCACCGCGGCGTGGACGAGGAGCCCGAGCCGGGCGGGCTGGGGCTTGGGCTGTGGATCGTCAAGTCCATCGTCGACCGCCACGGAGGCACCATTGCCGCGCGCCGAACCGCGCAAGAGCGCACGCGCTTCGAGGTTACGCTGCCGACGCAGCAACAGGACGAGTGACGGAGTTGGCTTCCCAATGAAAATCCTTTCCGCAGATGACGACAAGGATCTGCTGGCGCTGATCGCCTTCACGCTGTCGCAAGCCGGCTATCTGGTCGTCAAGGCAAGCGACGGACGCTCCGCGGTCGAGTGCTTCGAGGCCGAAGCGCCGGACCTGGTCATCCTCGACATCAACATGCCCGGTGCGAGCGGCTTCCAGGTATGCGAGGCGATTCGTGCGAAATCGCGTGTGCCGGTGATGATGCTCACGGTGCGCGGCGAAGAGGAGGATCTGGTCAAGGCGCTCGAGCTCGGTGCAGACGATTACCTCACCAAGCCGTTCAGTCCGCGCACGTTGCTCGCGCGGGTGAAGGCGTTGCTGCGGCGCGCGGGAATGGAGAATTCGGCGCCGCTCGCCGCCGGCCGCGTGAAACTCGACATGGAAGAGCACACCGTGCAGGTTGGCGAGCGCTCTGCCGTGCGGCTCACCAAGCTGGAGCTGCGTCTCCTGCAGATGCTGCTGGCCAACGCCGGTCATACGGTCAGCTCCGACCGGCTGCTGATGCAGGTGTGGGGGCACAAGGGCTCGGGTGACCGCCAGCTGCTCAAGCAGCTCGTGCATCGACTGCGACAGAAAATCGAGGTCGACCCCGCGAATCCGCAGATGCTGCAGACCGCGCCGGGCGCGGGGTACAAGCTGGTAGTCGACTAGTTGCCCGCGAGGGCTGCGCGCCGGCCACACGGCCAATGCCGGCGAGACGCGTCAATTCCCTATGTCGCGCCCGGTGGGCGCGTGCAACACTGTGCGGGTGCGGAATGCTTCCAATAAGAGGAACGCGGCATGAGCATCCTGCTGTCCTGGCTGATCCTCTCCCTGGCCGTCTGGGTCACGGCGGCCATTCTGCCGGGATTTCACGTCAAGAGCTTCACCAGCGCCATCATTGTGGCGGCGATTTTCGGCGTGCTGAACTTCCTGCTGGGCTGGCTGATGTTCGCCATCTTCACGGTGGCGACACTCGGGATCGCCTGGCTGCTTGCGTTCATCACCCGCTGGATCATCAATGCCATTCTGCTCGTGATCACCGACAAGCTCACCGATCATCTGCGCATCGACGGTTTCCGCTGGGCGCTGGGCGGTGCGCTGATGATGTCGGTGATCGGCACCGTAGGTGAGTGGCTGCTGCGCAGCATCCTGTGAAACGCTCGGGTGCGCCGACGCGGCCTCCGTCGTCGACGGCGGACCCTGGCGGCAGGGATCGCCCGCGTGGTGTACCGCTGGCGCCGGTCTCACCAAATCCGTGGCCGATGAGCGCCGAGGGGCGCCTCACAGGGTGTTCGGCCGTGCGGGCCCGTCGGCGACTTCCGGCTGACCATCGCCGCCCATGAGCCGGTCGATCAAGCGGCTCGCATGCAGGGTGGGGCGCGTGCGACGTGCGACGATGGAGTACACCGCGGGCACGGCGAGCAGTGTCAGGAACAGGGAAACGAGCGTCCCGTAGAACACCACGATGCCGATGGGTCGGCGCTGCTCGGCGCCCGCGCCGGTCGCCAGGAGGAAGGGCAGCGCACCGAAGGCAGTGCACAGGCTCGTCATGAGCACCGGTCGCAGGCGTATGACCGCCGCCTGCACGATCGCTTCGGTGAAGGCCACTCCGCGATCGCGCAGCTGATTGGCGAACTCGACGATGAGCACCCCGTTCTTGGCCGCGATGCCGATCAACAGGATGACGGCGATCTGGCTGAAGATGTTGACCGTCATCCCGTAGAGCTTCAGCCCGAAGACCGCGCCGAGCAGCGCCAGCGGCACGGTGATCATGATGATCGCCGGGTGTATGAAGCTTTCGAACTGCGCGGCGAGCACCAGGAAGACCACGACCAGGGCGAACAGGAAGGTGAAGTACATCTGTTGGCCGGTGCGCGTGAAATCCCCGGATTCACCGTCCCACATCAGCACCGCCTCGGGCGGCAACTCGCGCGCCACGGTCTCGGTGAACCAGGCCACTGCCTCCGCCATGGTGTAGCCCGTGGCGAGATCCGCGGAAATCTCCACCGCGCGCAGGCGGTTGAAGCGCGACAGTTCCATGGCGCCGGAAGTCTCCTCCAGCTCGACGATGCTGGAGAGCGGAATCAGCGCGCCGCGGTTGGAGCGTACACGGATGTTGGTGAGGTCCGTGACGCTCTGGCGGGTGTCATCGCGGCCCTGGAGGATCACGTCGTACTCACGTCCGCGGTCGACGTATGTCGTGACCACGCGCGAGCCCAGCACCGTCTCGAGCGTGCGCCCCACGGTGTCGAGGGACACGCCCAGGTCGGCGGCGCGATCGCGGTTCACCGCGACCCGGATCTGCGGCTTGCGCTCCTTGTAGGAGTTGTCGACGTTCTCCAATCCCGGATTCGCCTGCGCCAGCTCGAACACGCGGGCGGACCATTGCGCGAGGACGTCGTAGTCGGGCCCGCCGATGACCGCCTGCAAGGGGCGGCCCGTGCCGCGGCGCCCTAGGCCGCTCGGCTGTCGCCAAGTGGCGCGCACGCCGGGCAATTCGCGCGCTTTGGCAACCAGCGCCTGGCCGACTTCGCGGGCGGAACGCCGGCGTTCCGCCCAGGGCTTGAGGATGACGATCACGCGGGCGGAGTTCACGTCGCCGGTGCGCACCTCGCCGCCGCCCCCGCCCGGCATCCGCAACAGCACGCGTTCGATGTCGCCCTTCTGCATCTCCTCGAGGACGATGCTTTCCAGGCGGCCGGCATAGGCGTCCATGTACTCGAAGCTCGCGCCCTCCGGCGCCTCGATGGTGACGAATACCCGGCCGACGTCCGCTTCCGGCGCGAACTCGGCCGGGATGGAGCGGAAGGTGAGCACGCCCAGCGCCATCAGTATGCCCACACATGCGACCACCACCCATGGACGCACGATCAGGAAGCGCAGCTGCCGTTCGTAGAAGCGTGCCAGGCGGGCGAACAC
>QGUO01000357.1 GCA_003242495.1 Pseudomonadota bacterium
CTTCCCCCGGGGGCGCCCAGCGGGCGTCGCAGTGCCTGCGCGGGGCTGTGTCGACGGAAAGGCCGGCTCTACGGATCCGTGGCCGTGATCGTCGCTCAGGTGGCCGATTCCAGCCCGTAGCGTTGCTTGACCGCCGCAGTGTCCGGTGAAGCCAGATAATCCAGCAGCGCGCGTGCCGCGGCGGGATCGGCGCAGGCGGTGGACACGCCGCCGGAGAAGAAGGTGAGGCTTTGGATCTCGGACGGCAGCGGTCCGAGCACGTCCACGCCGGGACGGTTCATGAGCTCACTGAGTTGCTGAAAGCCGATTTCCGCCTGGCCGTCGGCCACCAGCGACGCGACCGGCACCCCGGGAGGCGGCACCACGATGCGGCTGCGCAGGGCATCGAGGATCCCCCAGCGCTCGAAGGTCTTCTCGAGATAGGTGCCGCTCGGCCCGGTGGAGTAGCTCACCGAACGCGCCGTCTCGACCGCTCGCTTGACGTCTTCCTCGGTGGCGATGCGGGGTCGTGCGGCGCCGGCGCGCACGGCCACCGCGATGGCGGACTTCACCACGTCCACCCGCGGCGCGCGCAGCCGCTCCTCGGCGATCAGCTTGTCAATGACGTCACTCGCCAGGATGACCACGTCGAAGGCCTCGCCCTGGCGCACGCGCTTGGCGACGTCCACGCCGCCGGCGGCCTCGGTCGCAACGGGTCTGCCGGTCACGCTTTGGTACTGCGCGGCGAGATCGGCGAGCACCTGGCGCGTGGCCATCGAGGAAATCACTTTGAGGGCGGTCGAACTCACGGGCGGATCGTCTCGCTGTTGTCGGGGCGCGGATTATAGCCGCACCGGATGGGCAATTCGGCGGTCGGCAGGCCGGGGGGCCAGCGCTGATGATTCCGCGGTCCGATGGGGCGGGATCGTGCAGGCGTGCGGCACGCCGGCGAAGCGCGTGTGCCGCGCGTTGCACGTTCCCGCCGGTACGGCGCTCAGCCGGTCGAGCATCCCGAGTCCCTGTGCAACGCCGTGAGCGTGCGCGCGTCGATCGCCTGCACCGCTTCGCTCAGCGCCTTGCGGCGGCACTTGGTCTGCAGCAGCAGGGCCGCGGCGCTGCGAACCGGCTCGCCGCACACTTCACGCGCCGCCAAGCGCAGGCGCTCATAAAGGGCCGCGGCGCCGGCGGCGGTGCCGAGGTCGAGGTCGGCGTAAGCGACCACCCGGGTTGCGGCCGTTTGCTCAGCCGACGCGACGGGGGCCTGCAATGCGCAGGTCACGAATCCGGCAGTCAGGACGATGGCGGCGAAGAATCTACGGTTGGACATGATGCGCTCCGTTGGTTGTGAGATTGGCTGATGACAGCCCTCTCATTGCAACCGGCGGGCCAATCTCGGGGCGCGCGCCCGGATGGGTCGCCTTCGCGCGACGAAACACTGGAAAAACAAGCGTTGGAAGAATCCACCGATGCGAGCATGGGCCGCTGCCTCGTGCGCAGGTCGTCGAGACTGTCCGGCGTCGCAGTGTCCGCGGACGTCCGCGCGGTCAGTCGCCGGACACCTCGTGGAAACGGGTGCGGTTCTCGGCCAGCCAGTAGCCGGCATAGAGCGTTTTGAGATCCGTGATGGCGCCGCTGCGCACGCGCTCCAGGAACGTCGCCAGCGGCAGCACCACCACGGCAATGTCTTCATGCTCGTCACGGTTGCCGTGCACGCCGCCTGCATCGCGCGTGTCGACGATGCCGACGACGATGGCAATCTTCTCCGAAGTGCCGCCGGAGCTTGCGTAAGCGCCCGGATGCACCAGCAACGGTGAGCGCAGCTCGAGTCCGGTCTCCTCCTTCATCTCGCGAACCGCTGCCTCGATCGGCGTCTCCCCCGGCATGATGCCGCCCGCGGCCAGGTTGTCCGTGAATGGATAATCACCCGCGACCAGCGCGCCCGGGCGCATCTCGTTCACCAGCACGACCCGTTCGCGCTTCGGGTCGTAGCCGAGCACGCCGACCGAGTGACCGCGTTCCATGACCAGCCAGCTGCGCCGCTGGACGCCGCCGGCATGCCGCTCGGCTTCGATCTCGTAGCGGCTCACGCTGAGGAAGTCCTCGAGCAGCGGGGTCACCCGCTTGATCGTCGCCTTCAGTTTGCGCTCGGTCATATCGGTGCTTCTCCACCGCGAACAGGGCACGGCCGCGGCACGGCAGCGAAATTATAGATCTTGCGCCGCGCGCTGCCGCGGCAACGGTGCAGCGTCGATCCTTGCCCGGGATAGGCATATGACGAAATTGACGATGTGGGGTCGGGCGCCGACGCTCGAACCATGCCTGTCGAGCCGGCCTTCGGTGCCGAGTGCACGCCGAGCGGCGTGCGCTTCCGGCTGTGGGCGCCGCGTCACGAGTGGATCGAACTCGTGATCGAAGGGCGCAGCGCGCCGCTGCGCATGCGGCCGCTCGCCGATGGCTGGCATGAGCTCACCACGGGCGACGCGCGGGACGGAACCCTGTACCGCTACCGGTCTCCGGATGGATTGTCCTTCCCCGATCCCGCTGCACGCTTCCAGCCGTGCGACGTGCACGGCCCCAGCGAGGTCGTCGACCCCGCCAAGTATCGGTGGAAGGAGTCCTCGTGGCGCGGACGCCCCTGGGAAGAGTGCATCCTGTATGAGCTGCATGTCGGCGCGTTCACGCCGGAAGGCACATTCGCGGCTGCGGCGGCGAAGCTCGATGAGCTGGCAGCTCTCGGCATTACCGCCATCGAGCTGATGCCGGTGGCCGCCTTCCCCGGACGGTGCAATTGGGGCTACGACGGTGTGTTCCCGTTCGCCCCGGACGCGACGTACGGTCGTCCCGAGGATCTCAAGGCGCTGATCGACGGTGCGCATGCGCGCGGACTCGCGATCCTGCTCGATGTCGTCTACAACCACTTCGGGCCGGAAGGCAACTATCTGCCGCACCTCGGTCCAATCTTCACCGATCGTCACCATACACCATGGGGCGCGGCGGTGAACTACGACGGCGTCGCTTGCGCGGCCGTGCGCCGGCTGGCGATCCAGAACGCTCTCTACTGGCTGGAGGAGTATCGCTTCGACGGCCTGCGACTCGATGCCGTGCACGCCATCATCGACGATAGCTCGCCGCATTTGCTCGAGGAGTTGGCCCTGCAGGTGCGCGAACGCTGCCCGGATCGTCATGTTCATTTGCTGCTCGAGAACGAGGCCAACCAGTCCCGCCTGCTGGAGCGTCAGGCGGATGGTCGAGCGCGGCTGTACACGGCGCAATGGAACGACGACGTGCATCACGTGCTGCACGTGGCCGCCACGGGCGAACGCATCGGTTATTACAGCGACTATCTCGACGCCGAGGAGCGCCTCGATCTCGACAAGCTTGGCCGTGCCCTCGCGGAGGGCTTCGCGTTTCAGGGCGAGGCCATGTCTTACAGCGGCCATCCGCGCGGCGAACCGAGCGCACACTTGCCGCCCACCGCATTCGTGGCGTTCATCCAGAATCATGACCAGGTCGGCAATCGCGCCTGCGGCGACCGCCTGAGCGCCTCGGTCGAGCCGCGGCGGTTGCGCGCCGTCGCGGCGATGTACCTGCTCCTGCCGCAGATTCCCATGATCTTCATGGGCGAGGAGTGGGGCGCCACGCAGCCGTTTCCGTTCTTCTGCGATTTCGCGCCGCCGCTCGCCGATGCGGTCCGCAACGGGCGCCGGAAGGAGTTCGCCCGCTTCCCGGAGTTTCGCGATGCGGCCGGTTGCGCGCGCATCCCCGATCCGACGGCCGCGGACACGTTTCAGTCCGCCAAGCTGCGTTGGAGCGATCGTGACCGCCCTGTGCATGCGGAGTGGCTCGACTGGTACCGGCGCATCCTGGCGGTGCGCCGCGCGCACATCGTGCCACGGCTGGCCGGGTCGAGCGGCCGGTGCGCACGCTACGCGATCGAGGCTGGGCGGGCAGTGCGAGTGCAATGGACCCTGGGCGACGGCTCGCAGTTGTTGCTGGTGGCGAACGTCACCGACCAAGCGCTCGAGCGCGCGAGTCGTCCGCTCGAAGCGCCGCAGGGCATCCGGCTCTGGACGGAAGGCGAGCTCAGCGCCGATTCGCTGGGTGCATGGAGCGTCTCCTGGCAGTGGCGACCGGCCTGAGTCGCCGCCGATCGGCGCTGCAGCGCTCCGTCAGGCAAGCACGCCGCGCTCGGCGAGTGGCAGGCGAACGGTAAACTCGGCGCCGCGGCCCAAGCCTTCGCTATGCGCCGTCACCGTCCCACCATGCAGCTGCACCAAGGATTTGACGAGCGCCAGGCCCAGGCCCAGACCGCCGTTCGGGCGCGCCGGGTCGACCTCGCCCTGACTGAACGGCTGGAAGAGGCGCGGC
>QGUO01000358.1 GCA_003242495.1 Pseudomonadota bacterium
CATGCACGCGGTGATCTACTTCCAGCTGCACCGGCTGTGGCGCACCTGCGCCGGCAAGGTGGCGCGCTTCTCGCGACAGTTGCAGCACCAGCAGGAGGACCGCGAGCGGCGGCGGCAGCTCATCGAGTTCGACCAGGGCAAGCGGGCGCAGCTCGCCGAGTGCGAGCAACGTCTCGACGAGGCGCGCGCGGCCGTCGAGGCGCTGGATGCCAAGATCAAGATCGCCGAGGCGAACCTCGAAGCGCTGCGCGGGTTCTGGAATTATTTCCGGCGACGCCGCCTGCTCGAGGAACTCGCCAGCCTGCGGCAGCGCTGGGATGAGGCGGCCACCCTGGTCACCGACTTGTCGGACGAGCGCGACGCCGTGGAGAGCGCGCCGCCGCCCGTGTTCGAGGGATTGTCGATCGAAGGGCGCCGTGGGGTGAACACCGCCGTGATCGCCTATGCCCAGCAACTCGTGGCCATGCTGTCCAAGGGCGGACTGGCGCTGCTCGCCAAGGAGACCACGACCCGACGCGTGTTCGACGTGCGCTACGGGGGGCGCGATGAGTGCGGCCGTCTGATGGTGCTGCTGCGCGAGGCGCATGCCGCCATGACCTCGGACAAGGACGACCTCGCCGACCTCAAGCGGCGCATCGATCGGGTGCGCGCCACGGCGAACTACCGCAGCGACGCCGACACGGTGCCGCTCACCGACTCGATCGGGATCCTGGCTGCGCCGGCGGCGCCGGTCGCGGGCCTCGAGACCGGCCATCGCGCCGGCATCAACGTCCTGGTGGACGACTACTGGGACGTGTACCAGGCGCTGCTGTAAGCGCAGGGCGGGCCGCGACGATCGAGCGGTCGGGGAAGGGTGGGATACCCACCGGGCGCGCCGCGCGCCCGGCGGGTGAGCGATGCCTCAGGGCGTTTCGGTCGCCCGTGCGCCGTTGGCGTTCGCCTTCAGGCGCGACAGGTATGAACTGTTGATGCCGCTCAGGTCGGCAACGATCTGCGCCGTCTCCTCCAGGAGCACGTCGGGGCTGTCCTGGTTCTCGAGCTCGGCAAGCTCCGTCACCGGCTCCAGGCCGCGCGCCGCGCGCCGCTGGTTCTCGCGCGCGAGACGCTCCTGCTCCAGGCGTTCGCGCTCGGCGAGGCGCTTCTCGAGATTGAGCGACACGCTCTTCTTGGCGCGCACCTTCTCATAGGACGCCAGGTCCTCGAGCAGCAGCTGGAAGTCCGGGTTGTTGGCGATACGCTCCTCATGCGCCCGGGCGAGGTCGGCGATGGCCTGACTCAGCTGGGTATCGCGCCCGAAGTTCACCGGACGGATGCGGTCCCAGGGCAGCGCGCTGTCGCGGGTGCTCTCGCCGACTTCCTCGGGGCTGATGGTGCTCGGCAGGGCGATGTCGGGCTGCACGCCGCGGTGCTGCGTGCTCTCGCCGGTCACGCGATAGTACTTGCCGATCGTGACCGTCAGCTGCCCGAAGCCGGGATCCGTGCCCAGGGCGTAGCGATCGAGCGGATAGAGGTTCTGCACCGAGCCCTTGCCGTAGGTCTGTTGCCCGACGATCAGGCCGCGGCCGTAGTCCTGGATCGCCGCGGCGAAGATCTCGGACGCCGAGGCGCTGTAGCGATCGACCAGCACCACGAGCGGGCCGTCCCAGGCGATTCCCTCTGCCGATTCGTCCAGGACCTCGACGCGGCCGCCGGTCTCGCGCAACTGCACCACGGGGCCGGGCGGAATGAACAGCCCGGAGAGGGCGGTCGCTTCGGTCAGGTGGCCGCCGCCGTTGCCGCGCAGGTCCATGATCAGCCCGTCCATGCCCTCCTGCTTGAGCTCCTCGATCAGCCGACGCACGTCGCGCGTGGTGCTGCGGTAGTCCTTCTCGCCGGCGGCCTTGGCATTGAAGTCCTGGTAGAAGCTCGGCACGTTGATCACGCCCACCTTGAGCTCGCGATCGCCGCGCTGCACCTTGATCACGTCCTTCTGCGCGGCCTGCGCCTCGAGCGTCACCTTGTTGCGCACCAGCTCGATCTGCTTCTCGGGCGAGCCCGGCGCGGCGCCGGCCGGCAGGATCTGCAGGCGCACGGTGGTGCCGACCTTGCCGCGGATCAGCTGCACCACATCGTCCAGGCGCCAGCCGATCACGTCGACGGGCTTGCCGTCCTTGCCCTCGGCGACGGCGATGATGCGGTCGTTGACGTTGAGCTGTCCGCTGATGGCGGCCGGCCCGCCCGGCAGCACATTGAGCACGGTCACGTAGTCGTCGACCAGCTGCAGCGAGGCGCCGATGCCCTCGTACGAGAGGCTCATCTGAATGCGGTACTCCTCGGAATTACGCGGCGAGAAGTAGCTCGAGTGCGGGTCGAACACGTGCGCGAACGCGTTCATGAACACTTCGAAGATGTCGTCGCTGGTCACCTGCTCGGTGCGCTTGAGCACCCGCTCGTAGCGCTTGGTGAGGATGTCGCGGGTCTCGTCCCAGGTCTTCTCGGTGAGCATGAGGGAGATGGCGTCGTTCTTCACGCGCTTGCGCCAGATCTCGTTGAGCTCGGCCTCGTCCTTGGCCCAGGGGGCCTTGGCGCGGTCGAACTGGAATTCCTCATCGATCGTGAAGTCGGGCTCGGTCTTCAGCAGCTCGAGCGCGTAGGCGATGCGCTCGCGGTTGCGCTGCTGGAAGCGGTTGAAGATGGTGAACACCGGCTCGAGCGCCCCGTTCATCACCGAGTCGTCGAGCTGATAACGGAAGCGCTCGAACTCGGCGATGTCGCTCGCGAGGAAGTAGCTGCGCGAGCCGTCGAGGGCCTCGATGTAGCGATCGAGGACCAGCGAGGACACCGGGTCGTTGATCGGCGACTGGCGGTAATGCTGGCGCTCGATGACGTTGCTCACCAGCTTGCTCACGCGCCGCTGGCGCTCGGTCGGCGCGAGCTCCTGGGCGCTGGCGGTCGCGACGGCCTGGGCGACCGGCGCCTGCGCGGTGCCGGCCAGCAGACCACAGACGATCAGCAGTGCCGGGAGGCTGAACAGCAGGGTGAAGCGGCGTTGCGGTCGCGCCGAGCGATGCACCTGACGCTCAGAGTCTCGATCTCGCGAGGGCAGCTGGTACACTGTTCAAGTCCTCAAAATACGTGGAGGGCTGCCCGCCGATGTGGCGGCGCAAAGGCCCCCGGTCAACCCGGCAGGTCGCGACCCGCGGTGGCGGACGTGCCGGGCCATGAATCGGCCATCCTCGGGCAACTTACCGCACCTGTCGGGTCCCGACCACCGTCCGCCGGTGGGGCGGGCCCTGCGTCCAAGTGTGCCTGAAGCGGGCCTTCGGCACCAAGCCAGGAGAAACCATATGCGGCCCCTTGCCGTCCTGAACGCCATCATCTTCGGCTCCGCCGCCGCGATCACGTTCGGCCTGGTCGCGGTCATCATCATTTTCCTGATCCTGGGCGGGCGCCATCCGGAGCTGTCGGCGGAAATCGGACCCCTGCTGCGCAACAGCGGCCAGTTCGCCGCCCTGACGGCGGTCTCCGGGCTGAGCCTGTTCGCCTTGCTCAAGGAGTTGCCCTGGCGTTGGACGGCCCAGGCGGCCATGTGGTTCATCCTGGCTGCGATCACGGGGATCTATATCGCCTCGCGGCCCTGACGGACCGGTCCCGGACGGGCCCGGCCCGGCCGCCGGAGGCCCTGTCCATCCCAACGACCTGGCGGAAGATATTGATCACTTAGGTATCGGGTATCAGCGGCCGCGGCCCCGACGACGATGGCCGGCCACGGGCGCTCGGGCGAGTCCCGTCGCGGCCTCGGCGGGGGCGGGCGCGGCGGGTCGGGGCAGCGGCGACCCGCCCCGTCCCCGGCGGCGCGGGGGCCGGAGCAGCCGGGGTTTGAAGGGTCGAAGCCTTTTTTCCTGGCCTGTCGCGACTCCGGGGGCGGCGGGGAGGTGCGCCTGGATGCCGGTGAGCGTTGCGGGCCGGCCACGCGCGCGGCGGAACGGCGCCGCGTAGCGCGGTTCTTGCCAAAGCCGAAGAGCCGGGCAAACCACATGGCAGGGTGCTTCCCAGATCGAAGATCGGTCCCTTGCGGGCCGACCGGGGTGCGGCATGCCGGCGTGAACGCCCGCGTGCCGCGGCTATGCGTCTTTATGGAGCCAAGCTTACCGGGCCGTGCGGCGGCCGCAGCGGCATCGCGCTGGAATCGTGAGCGACGTCACGGTCGCTGCGGGGTCCCCGGCCAGGGGATGTCTTCCGGGGCGTCCGGCCGGCGACAGGCGGCTCTCATTGCGGATCCTGGCCGATGCGCGGCTCGATGCGCGTGCGCGGGCCCGGCCGCTCGCGTGCATGCCCCGGCGCCGCCGACCGC
>QGUO01000359.1 GCA_003242495.1 Pseudomonadota bacterium
CCGCCCGCCCCGCGGGCGTCCCTGGCGTTCCTGCCCGCCCCCATGCCGCTGCTGGCCGTCGACCCCTTGCACCACATCGTGGGCCCGCCCCTGGACCCCCGCCTGCCCGGCCGGGACGTGCTCCCATGGCAGTCGCTCGTGCCGCTGCCGTCCTCGGCCAGTGCCTACAATGGCCTGATCGTGCTGGGGCTGCTGGCCGCCTCGGGGCTGCTCGCGGCGCAGGTGCTGCGCCGGCGCGCCTCGCCGGCGCTGCGCTACGCCCCGGTCTGGGATTGCGGCACGCCCGATGCCGACCCGGCCACCCAGTACAGCGCGGACAGCTTCGCCCAGCCCCTCAAGCGCGTGCTGGGCGCCGCGCTGTTCGGCGCCACGGAACGGGTCTCGATGCCGCCGCCGGGGGATACCGCGACGGCGCGCATGGAGAGCACCTGGCGCGATCTCGCCTGGTCATGGGGCTATGAGCCGCTGGCGCGCACCGTCTCATGGCTGGCGGATCGCCTGAATGCCCTGCAGTTTCTCACCATCCGCCGCTACCTGGTCATGGTGTTCGTGGCGTTGATCGTGCTCTTGCTCGCGGTGGTCGTATGGCGCTGATCACCGCATTGCTGCTGCAACTGTTGCACATGGCGCTGCTGCTCGCGCTGGCGCCGCTGGTGGTGGGCATCTCGCGCAAGACCAAGGCGCGCCTGCTGCGACGCACCGGGCCGTCCCTGCTGCAGCCTTACCGGGATCTGGCGCGCCTGGCCCGCAAGGAGGCCATCGTCGCCGAGACCGCCTCGCCGCTGTTTCCGGTCTATCCCTACGTGACCTTCGCCGCGACCTGGACCGCCGCCGCGCTGGTGCCGGCGTTCGTCACGCCCCTGCCGCTCGGCTGGGCGGGCGATTTCATCGCCATCGTGGCACTGCTCGGCACGGCGCGCGCCGCGCTCGCCCTGGCCGGCCTCGATGCCGGCACGAGCTTCGGCGGCATCGGTGCGAGCCGCGAGGTCATGATCGCGGCCCTCGCCGAGCCGGCGATGCTCATGGTGGTCTTCGTGGTGGCCCTGCTCGCCGGAACCAGCGACCTGTCGGCCGTATCCGCGTTCATGAATGACTCCGCCGTGGGCCTGCGGGTCTCGCTGGCGCTGGGCCTGGTCGCGCTGCTCATGGTGGCGCTCGCCGAGAACGCCCGCATCCCGGTCGACAATCCTGCCACGCACCTCGAGCTGACCATGGTGCACGAGGCCATGGTCCTCGAGTACTCGGGGCGTCATCTGCTCATGATCGAGCTGGCCGCCGCCCTCAAGCTGCTCACCTACATGGCCATCGTGGCCTGCGTGTTCGTGCCCGTGGGCATTGCCGACGCCGACGCCTCGCTCGCCGGGCTGCTGATCGGTGTGGTGGGCTTCGTGGCGAAGGTAGCCGCCATGGCCATGCTGCTCGCCCTGTTCGAAACCTCGCTCGCCAAGATGCGCGTGTTCCGCGTGCCCGAGTTTCTCGGTGCCGCGCTGATGCTCGGCCTGCTCGCCGCGCTGCTGCTGTTCGTCTCGCAACGCTCATGACCAGCCTGGAATTCGATATCGCTCACCTGCTGGCCGGCTCGATGGTGCTGGTGAGCCTGCTGCTGCTCTACCAGGACCGCATGTACGCGCTGCTCAATGTGTTCGCGCTGCATGCCGTGGTGCTCGCGGTGTCCGTCGCCTGGCAGGCGCACATCCATGACGCGCACCATCTGTACGTCACGGCCGCGATCGCGCTGCTGTTCAAGGGCATCGCCCTGCCGGTCGCCCTGCACCACATCGTGCGGCGCCTCGGCATCCATCGCTCCATCGAGACCGTGGTCGGCGTCGCGCCGACCATGCTGCTCGGCGTCGCGCTGGTCGCCCTGTCGGTGGTGGTCATGCTGCCGGTCACCACCGACGCCACGTCCATCGCCCAGGAGGATCTGGCGTTCGCGCTGTCCATCGTGCTGCTCGGCATGCTGATGATGGTCACCCGGCGCAACGCCGTGTCGCAGGTGGTGGGCTTCATGTCGCTCGAGAATGGCCTGGTGCTCGCGGCCACCGGCGCGCACGGCATGCCGCTCGTGGTGGAGATCAGCGTGGCCTTCTCCATCCTGATCGCGTGCATCGTCATCGGCATCTTTCTGTTCCGCATCCGCGAGCGCTTCGACACCGTGGATCTCGCGGCGCTCGACATGTCGCGCGGAGAGCAGCCATGACGCTCGCCGACTGGGCCATGTGGGCCATGCTGGCGGCCCCCGCCGCCGGCGCCCTGCTGCTCGCGGCCGTCTCCGCGTACCGCAGCGCCGCGCTGCTCAACGTCGTGTTCAGCGGGCTCACCCTGCTCGCCGCGCTGGCCCTGTACGACAACCGTCCCGCCGTCGGCCTGTACCTGTCGGTGGACGATCTCAACACCGTGTTCCTGATCCTGAATGCGCTGATCGGTTTCACGACCAGTCTGTTCAGCGCCGGCTACATCGCCCACGAGATCACGAGCGGCCGGCTCACCGGCCGCCATGTGCGCTTCTATCACGCGATGTATCAGCTGCTCATTTTCTCCATGAACCTGGCGCTGCTCGCCAACAACGTGGGGCTGATGTGGGTGGCCGTGGAGATCGCCACGCTCACCACGGTGGTGATGGTCGGCATGTATCGCACCCACCAGGCCCTCGAAGCGGCCTGGAAGTATTTCATCCTGGGCTCGGTCGGCATCGCGCTCGCGCTGTTCGGCACCATCCTGGTGTATCTCGCCGCGCAGCCGCATCTCGGCGAGGGCCTGCCGTCGCTCGCCTGGGACCGGATCCATGCCGCCGCGGCGCTGCTCGACCCCGCGCTGCTCAATCTCGCCTTCGTGTTCCTGTTGCTGGGCTACGGCACGAAGGTGGGCCTGGCGCCTATGCATGCCTGGCTGCCGGATGCGCACGCGGAAGGCCCGACGCCGATTTCCGCGGTGCTCTCGGGGCTGTTGCTCAACGTGGCGCTGTTCGCACTGCTGCGCTTCAAGCTCATCATGGCCGGCAACCCCGCGGTGCTCTCTCCCGGTCCGCTCATGGTGGCCCTGGGGCTGATCTCCCTGGTGTTTGCCGCCTTCATGCTCTACCGCCGCCGCGACATCAAGCGCATGTTCGCCTACTCCTCCATCGAGCACATGGGCATCATCACCTTCGCCTTCGGGCTGGGCGGGCCCGTCGCGAACTTCGCGGGATTGCTGCACATGGCGATGCACAGCCTGGCCAAATCCGCCATCTTCTTCGGCGTCGGCTACGCGGCGCAGCTCGAAGGCACCCAGCAGATCCGCGAGGTGCGCGGCCTGACCCGCAGCCAACCGCTGCTCGGCTGGCTGCTCGTGGCCGGCGTGGTCGCCATCGTCGGGCTGCCGCCGTTCGGGTTGTTCGCGAGCGAGTTCCTGATCGTCACCCATACCTTCGCCGACGAGCCATGGCTGGCACTGCCGCTCACCCTGGGACTCACGGTCGGCTTCGCGGCGCTGATGCTGCGCCTGCACGGCATCGCCTTCGGTCCCACGGACAAGGTTCATGTCCTCCCGGCCATGCGTCTTGCGCCGATGGTGTTTCACCTGGTGCTGGTTGTCATCGCAGGCGTTTACCTGCCGGCGGCCATCGTCGAGTGGTTCCGCAATGTCGCCGAGCTGCTCGGCAGCTGAGGAGGCACGTGTCGATGCTGCAGGCTCTCAGTAAGGAATGGACCATCGTCCCGGCGCATCGCGGTTACCTGCGCCACCGCGCCAACCGCGATGCCTGGCGCGCGCTCGGGGAGGGCCTTCTCGATCGCAAGCTGGCGCTGCTCGGCCTGTGGGGCGATGGCGACGCCGTGCATGCCGCGATCTACGATGTCGGCACCCGCGATTTCGCGGTGATCTCCCAGCCCGTGCTCGAGGGGCGCGCCGCCTCGCTGGGCGTTTTTCATGCGCCGGCGATCCGCCTGGAGCGCGCCATACAGGACCTGTTCGGCATCGAGTTCGTCGCCCTGCCCGACCGCCGCCCCTGGCTGGATCATGGCCAGTGGCCGGTCAGCACGCCGCTCGCGACAGCGCCGGCGCCGCCGCGCCCGCCGAGCGGGCCCCCGCAGTTCCTGCGCGCCGAGGGGCCGCACTTGCACCGCATTCCCGTCGGACCGGTGCACGCGGGCATCATCGAGCCGGGACATTTCCGTTTCACCGCGCATGGCGAGACCGTGGTGCGTCTCGAGGCGCGTCTCGGTTACGTGCACAAGGGTATCGAGCAGCTGATGTGCGGTCGCAGCATCGCAGAGGCCGCCCCCCACGCCGCACGCGTCAGCGGCGACAGCACCGTGGCCTACGGCTGGGCC
>QGUO01000360.1 GCA_003242495.1 Pseudomonadota bacterium
TGTCATGTTGGTGCCGCTCGTGGTGCTGGCGGTTCCGTCGCTGCTCATCGGCTGGTTCACCATCGGCCCGGTGCTGTTCGGGGATTTCTTCGAAGGCTCGATCTTCGTGCGGCCCGAGCACGATGTGCTGGCGCGGATCGGCGAAACGTTCCACGGGCCCGGCGGGTTCGTGCTGCACGCCCTGCAGGTGCCGGCCACGTACCTGTCGCTGCTCGGCGTGCTGGCCGCCTGGTTCCTGTACATCAAGCGCCCGGAGCTGCCGCAGCGTATCGTCGAGGCATGCGGCCCGGTCTACCGGCTGCTCACCAACAAGTTCTATGTCGACGAGATCTACCAGGCCGTCTTCGCCGGCGGCGCGCGCAATCTCGGCAGGGCGCTGTGGCGCGTGGGTGACGTGGCGGTGATCGACGGCGCCGCGGTGAACGGCTCGGCGCGCGTGGTGGGCTGGATGTCGGGCATCGTGCGCCGCCTCCAGTCGGGATACCTCTATCACTACGCATTCACCATGATCATCGGCCTGGCTGCACTGCTTGGCTGGTACGTGCTGCGTTAGCAAACGGCAACCAAACAAAGACAAGTTCATGATCGACTGGCCCATCCTGAGCGTCCTTATTTGGCTGCCGATCGTCGGCGGCATCGTCCTGCTTGCGCTCGGCGACCGCGGGATCACCGCCGGTCGCTGGGTCGCCCTGGCGACGACCACGGCGACGTTCCTGATCTCGACGCTGCTCTACACGAACTTCGACACCACGACCGCCGCCATGCAGTTCGTGGAGCGGATGCGCTGGATTCCGCTGTTCAACTCCTGGTACGCGTTGGGCGTGGACGGCATTTCCATGCCGCTGGTGCTGCTCACTACCTTCATCACGCCGCTGGTGGTCATCGCCGGCTGGAGCATGATCGAGCGCCGGCCCGCGCAGTACTTCGCGTCGTTCCTGATCCTCGAGGGGCTCATGGTCGGCGTGTTCTCCGCGACGGACGCGCTGCTGTTCTATGTGTTCTGGGAAGCGATGCTGATTCCGATGTTCATCATCATCGGCATCTGGGGTGGCGAGCGGCGCGTGTACGCGACCATCAAATTCTTCCTGTACACCTTCCTGGGCTCGGTGTTCATGCTGGTGTCGCTGATCTACATGTATCTGCAGACCTGCGAGGCAGGCAGCTGCAGCTACGCGATCGCCGACTTCCACGCGCTGCCGCTGGCGATGACCGCGCAGCTCGCCATCTTCATCGCCTTCCTGCTGGCGTTCGCCGTGAAAGTGCCGATGTGGCCGGTGCACACCTGGCTGCCCGACGCGCACGTCGAGGCGCCCACCGGCGGCTCGGTGATCCTGGCTGCCATCATGCTCAAGATGGGCGGCTATGGCTTCCTGCGCTTCTCGCTGCCCATCACGCCCGATGCGAGCGCCCAGCTCGACTGGCTGATCATCGCGCTGTCGCTCATCGCGGTGGTGTACATCGGCTTCGTGGCGATGGTGCAGCAGGACATGAAGAAGCTCATCGCCTACTCGTCCATTGCGCACATGGGCTTCGTGACGCTCGGCTCGTTCCTCGCGTTCGAGCTGCTGCGCGCCAATCCAGGCGACCTGCGCGGCGCTGCCATGGGCATCGACGGCGCCATGGTACAGATGATTTCCCACGGGCTGATCTCCGGTGCGCTGTTCCTGTGCGTCGGCGTGCTCTACGACCGGATGCACAGCCGCGAGATCAGCGCCTACGGCGGCGTGGTGAACACCATGCCGGTGTTCGCGTGCTTTGCCGTGCTGTTCGCGTTCGCCAACTCCGGGCTGCCCGGCACGTCCGGGTTCGTGGGCGAGTTCCTGGTGATCCTCGCGAGCTTCCGCGCGGATTTCTGGTATGCCTTCCTGGCGGCCCTGACGCTCATCCTCGGCGCCGCCTACACGCTGTGGCTGGTCAAGCGCGTGGTGTTCGGCGCCGTCGCCAACGACCGGGTCGCGGCGCTCAAGGACTTGAACTCGCGTGAGTTCCTCGTACTTGGCGTCCTGGCGCTCGCCGTGCTGCTGCTCGGCCTGTGGCCGGCGCCGCTGCTGGACGTGATGCGTCCGACCGTGGAACAGCTGGTCCAGCAGATCGTCACCTCGAAGCTATAGCGCCATGCCGCAAACCGTGATCAATCAGTTCGAATTCGCCGCGGCGTCGCCCGAGATCTTTTTGCTCTCGGCGATCTGCGTCATCCTGCTCGTCGATGTGTTCCTGAGCGACAGGCAGCGCTGGATCACTTATGCGCTGTCGCTGCTGGCCTTGGCCGGTACGGCGTTCATGACCCTGCGCTTCGGTGTGGACGAGCGGGTGCTGGCCTTCAACGGCATGTTCGTGGCCGATCCGCTGGCGGATCTGTTGAAACTGTTCGCCTGCGGAACGGTGGCCGTGGCCTTCCTGTATTCGCGGGAGTACCTCGAGCGCCGCGGGCTGCTCAAGGGCGAGTACTTCCTGCTCAGCCTCCTGGCGCTGCTCGGCATCCTGGTGATGGTCTCGGCGGGCAGCCTGGTCACGGTGTACTTGGGCGTGGAGCTGCTGTCGCTGTCGCTGTACGCCATGGTGGCTTTCGACCGCGAGTCGGGGGTGGCGGCCGAGTCGGCCATGAAGTACTTCGTGCTGGGCGCGATCGCCTCGGGCACGCTGCTCTACGGCTTCTCGATGCTCTACGGCCTGACCGGCACGCTGCAGCTCGACGAGCTCGCGCTCGCGGTGCGCGAGGTGGGGCCGGACAATCTGGGACTCATCTTCGGCGTGGTGTTCGTCGTGGTGGGCGTGGCCTTCAAGTTCGGCGCCGTGCCGTTCCACATGTGGATCCCGGACGTCTACCACGGCGCGCCGACGCCGGTGACCCTGTTCGTCGGCTCGGCACCCAAGATCGCCTCGTTCATCCTGGCGATCCGCGTGCTGGCCGAAGGGCTCGACGCCATGGTGGACAGCTGGCAGGGCATGCTGGTGGCGCTGGCCGTGCTGTCCATGGCGCTGGGCAACGTGGTCGCCATCGCGCAGTCGAACCTCAAGCGCATGCTGGCGTATTCGACCATCTCGCACGTGGGCTTCATCCTGCTGGGCATCCTGGCGGGGACCCCCGACGGCTACCAGGCGGCGCTGTTCTACACGATCACCTACGTGATCATGGCCATCGGCTCGTTCGGCATGATCCTGCTGCTTTCGCGCGAGGGCTTCGAGGCCGACAGACTCGACGATTTCCGCGGCCTGAACCGCCGCAGCCCGTGGTTCGCGGCGATGATGCTGATGCTGATGTTCAGCACCGCCGGCGTGCCGCCGTTCATCGGTTTCTGGGCGAAGCTCGCCGTGCTCGGTGCGGTCGTCGACGTGGGCATGGTCTGGCTGGCGGTCGTGGGCGTGGTGTTCTCCGTGATTGCCGCGTTCTACTACCTGCGGGTGGTCAAGCTCATGTACTTCGATGAGCCGGCCGACGCCGCGGCCCTGCAGGCGGGCGGCACCTTGCGCGCGGTGCTGAGCGCCAACGGCCTGGCGGTGCTGGTGCTCGGCTTGTTCCCGGGCGGGCTGTTCGATCTGTGTGCGAGCGTGCTGACGCCCTGAGACAATCGTCTCTGGGAAAAGCGCGTCTGGGATTGTCTGTCAAAGGAAATTGAACAGATCGTCATCCATCATGCAGGGCGGCAGGGCACGCGTGTGCTCATGGACCGACTGCGCGACTTGGAGCCGAACATGGCGTGCCAGGTGAGCAGAGCGCGCCCCCCTGCAACCCCTCCAGGACATCCACCCGGGCGTGACGCGAATCGTCCGGCGTAAGGTTGAACGGCTGGCTAAGCGGCATCCCGGAGAGCAGCGCGCGCCGGCGACGCGAGCCGTGCATTTGACTGAGGGACGGTCATTCCCGGCGCCGGACGTGTGAGATGGCCACCGTGCGGCGCGGCCAGATCGGCGCGCCGCCGGCTCCGCTCGGTCAGAAGACGCTGAAATTCAGCAAAAAAAAACACTCCCGGCAGGCGTGCACGGGAGTGTCGTTGTCGGTGGTAGCGGGGGCAGGATTTGAACCTGCGACCTTCGGGTTATGAGCCCGACGAGCTGCCAGACTGCTCCACCCCGCAGTAGAACCGGTCGTTGCGGCCGGCTATGGCCGGCCCGCATCAGGGAACGCGTATTCTAGGGGCGTCTCCCTCCCAATTCAAGGCCTCCCTGGCGACTTCTGACGATTTTCACGATTTTCGTGTGCTCGCTTCATGCGACGCGGCGCTCACCGTTGAAACGATCGTTTTCGTCGGCGGCATGGGTGCGCAGCGCCGCGCCATCATCGCC
>QGUO01000361.1 GCA_003242495.1 Pseudomonadota bacterium
GCGACAGATCGAGCAGCACCGATTGCAGGTCGTCGTCCTTGCCCTCGAGCTTCACGCCGCCCAACAGGTCGGCGGCGTTCTCCCGCTCGGCCAGCCAGCGGGCCGCCTCGTCGGAAGCGCCGCGTGCCGACAACACGTACACGCTCGAGCCGGCGACACTGCGATCGTGGAAGGCATCGGCATGCACCGAAATGAACATGTCCGCCTGTTGGCTGCGCGCCCGGCGAATGCGCTCGCGATGCGCCAGGAAGATGTCGCTGTCGCGCGTCAGCACCGCGCGCATGCCCGGCTCGCGATCGATGCGTGCCTTCAGGCGGCGGGCGATGGCCAGGGTGACGTCCTTCTCGCGCGTCCCGTCACGGCCGATGGCGCCCGGATCCACGCCGCCGTGCCCGGCATCGATGGCCACGATGACGTCGCGCCCCGTGGAGGCGGGCACGACCTTGACCGGCTTGAGCGGCGCATTCGTCGATGCCGAGGCGCTGCCCGTGCCGCTCAGGTCGACGACCAGGCGATGCCCGGAGGCGCCGTCGGGGCCCACCGTGAACGTCCGCGAGGTCGCCGGCGAGGACAGATCGAGCACCAGGCGCAGCGCGCCGTTCGCCTGCGGACCGGCCCGCACCCGGCTCACGAAGCCCTGCCCTTCGGGAAAGGGCCGATTGGCATTGGCAAGCCGCGCGGAAGCGATGTCGATGACGACCCGGTCGGGATTTTTCAGGGTCATCGTGGTGTAGGTGGCGGCGCCGGACAGGTCGAACACCACCCGGGTGCCGTCCGGCCCCGCCCAGAGCCGCACGTCTTCGACGGCGACCGACGCCGCACCGACCGCCCCGGCGGCCAGCAGCAGCCACGCACCAACCAGCACGCGCAGGGTGAGGGTGAACGGATGACGCCGCATGATGGCGGCTAATCTACCCTGCGTTTTAAGAAGATTTCAAGAAAATGATGGAGATAGACTGCTTTATTGAGCTTTCACTGCATCAGCGAGCGCCGCGGCCAGGTCCCGCCCGGCCGGTCCGCGGCCTTCGATGCCCACGACCCGACCGGCGTCGCCGTCACCCATGTAGGTGATCCGCACGGCGAGATCCGCCGGCGGCAGGGCGCCGCCGGCGCGCTCCGGCCACTCGACCAGCAACACCGCGTCGCCGCTCATCAGGTCACGCACGCCCAGCGCCTCGACTTCCTGGGGGTCGGCGAGACGGTACAGATCGAGATGATAGAGGGTGCGCGCCGGGCACTCGTAGGGCTCGACCAGGGTGTAGGTGGGGCTGCGCACCGAGCCCGCGACGCCCAGCGCCGCCAGGACGCCGGAGACGAACACGGTCTTGCCGGCGCCGAGGTCGCCCTCGATCCCGACCAGGCGCACACCGGGCGCCCCGGAGGCCAGCGCCGAGCCGAGCGCGGCGCCGAGCCGCCGCATGTCCTCGGGTGTCGGCACGTTCAACGAGAAAGCGACGGATTCACGCATGCCGGCAAATGAACGAACAAATCGGTGGCGATCAGGCCGCGTTCCCCGTTGCGCGCGGCCAGGTCGCCGGCCGTGGCGTGGACCAGCACGCCGGCGCACGCCGCGGTGTGCAGATCGGCGCCCTGCGCGACGATCCCCGCGATGACCCCGGTGAGGACATCGCCCATGCCGCCGGTGGCCATGCCGGGATTGCCCCGGTCACAGAACGCCGGCAACACCCCCTCGCGGGCGACCACGGTACCCGCGCCCTTGAGCACCGCCACCCCGCCATAGCGCCGGGCGATCGCCTGGGCGCAGTCCAGGCGCCGGGACTGGATCTCGGCGACCGAGGTGCCCAGCAGACGCGCGGCCTCGCCGGGGTGGGGGGTCAGGATCCAGTCATGGCGCGGGACGCCGCCCTGCTCGAACATCGGGGCGAGCAGATTCAGGGCATCGGCATCCAGCACCGCGGGCTTGCCGCTGGCGAGCGCCTGCGTCAGCAGATCCCGCGCCCAGGCGTCCTGTCCCAGCCCCGGGCCGACCGCGAGCACCGTCGCCCGTTCCAGCAAGGAGGCGAGCTGCGCACCGTCGTCGACGCCGCGCGCCATCAATTCCGGGCGGGCCGCGACGATGCCGGCCACGTTCCCGGGGCGCGTCGCCACGGTCACGAGCCCGGCGCCCACGCGCAGCGCCGCCTCGCCGGCCATGCGGGCGGCGCCGGCCATGCCCAGATTGCCGCCGATGACCAGCACATGGCCGTTCTGCCCCTTGTGAGCGCTGCGCCGTCGCGGCGGCAACGCCGTGGCGAGCACCTGCTCGTCGAGACGCACGCCCACCATGCCGATGCGCTCGGCGGCGTCGGCCGGAATCCCCAAGCCATCGAAGTGGATGTCCCCGGTGTAATCCGGCCCTCGATCCAGATAGAACCCCACCTTCAGCCCGACGAAGCTGATGGTGCGCCGGGCCTCGACGGCCGCACCGAGCACCGCGCCGGTGTCGGCATGCAATCCGCTGGGGATGTCGATCGCGAGCACCGGCACGCCGGCGCCATTGATGCCCGCGATGCAGGCGGCGATCTCGGCGCCGACCGGACGCGCCAGACCCGTTCCGAGCATCGCGTCCACGATCACGTCGACACCGCGCACACACTCGGGCGACCATGCGCGGGTGCTGCCGCCGCTGGCAACATAGTCCTGCCACGCCCGGCGCGCATCGCCCCGCAGGCTGGACGGATTGACCACGGAGACCACCGACACCTCGTACTCGAGCTCGCGGGCGCGGCGCGCCAGCACGTACCCGTCGCCGCCGTTGTTGCCGGGGCCGCACACCACGAGGATGCGCCGCGCGGCCGGCCAGGCGTTACGCAGCACATCGACGGCCGCCTCGCCGGCGCGCGTCATGAGGGTGTAGCCCGGGATGCCCAGCGTATCGATGGCGTACGCGTCGAGCGCGCGCACTTGCGCAGCGGTGTGCAGGGAGATCGGCAGGGCGGCTGCGGCACGTGGCATGATAGAGGCATTGTACGGGATGCCGGGCCGAGCGCAGCGCGTCGAGGCGCGGACGCGCGCCGGCGCCCGCCGCGCGCCAGCGAGCGCGCTCCCACCGACCCGTCCTCACCGAGCGGATTCGATGCAGGAGCCAGACTTCAACGAGCTCGCGCAGCGCATCAAGCGCTGGGGAAGCGAGCTCGGTTTTCAGCAGATCGGCATCGCCGATCTCGACATCCGTGAGGACGAGGCGCGCCTGATGCGCTGGCTCGAGCAAGGCCGCCATGGCGAGATGCAGTACATGCAACGTCACGGCCGACGCCGGGCGCGGCCCGCCGAGCTGGTGCCCGGCACGGTGCGCGTGATCTCCGCACGCATGGACTATCTGCCGCCCAACGCGCGCGCAGCCGAGGCCGTGCTGGGCGACGCGCGGCTCGGCTACATCTCGCGCTATGCGCTCGGGCGCGACTATCACAAGGTGATGCGCCGCCGCCTGGCGCACCTGGCCGAGCGGATCCAGGCTGCCTGCGCGGCCACCCCGCGCGGGGCCGGCGGCCCGGCCGTCTGGCGGGCATTCGTCGACAGCGGACCGATCCTCGAGAAGGCCTTCGCCCGCAAGGCCGGGCTGGGCTGGATCGGCAAGCACACCAATGTCATCAATCGCAGCGCCGGCTCGTGGTTTTTCCTGGGCGAGATCCTCACCGACCTGCCGCTGCCGGTGGACGCCCCGACATCCGCACACTGCGGCACCTGCCGCGCCTGCATCGACGTCTGCCCGACGGGCGCCATCGTGGCGCCCTATGAGCTCGATGCACGGCGCTGCATCTCGTATCTCACCATCGAATTGCGCGGGCCCATCCCCGAGGCGCTGCGCCCGGCCATCGGCAACCGGATCTACGGCTGCGACGACTGTCAGCTCGTCTGCCCCTGGAACAAGTACGCGCGGCTGAGCGCGGAACCGGATTTTCGCGCGCGGCACGGGCTGGACGCGGCGCAGCTCACCGAGTTGTTCGCCTGGACGGAGTCGCAGTTTCTGGAGCGTACCGCGGGCAGCGCCATCCGTCGCATCGGCTACGAAGGCTGGTTGCGCAACATCGCGGTGGCACTCGGCAACGCGCCCACCAGCGAAGCCGTCATCGCCGCCTTGAGCGCCCGCAAGGACCACCCCGCGGCGCTGGTACGCGAGCATGTCGCCTGGGCGCTTGCCCGACACGGCCGATGAGGGCGCACGGATGCCGCCGGCGGGGGACGTTGCCGGCGGGCCGCCGGCTCGGGGGGGCGGGGGCCGGCGCTGGCGGGCGGAGCCGGCCGGCGGGGGGGCCCCTCCCCCCCGGAAGGGGGGGCG
>QGUO01000362.1 GCA_003242495.1 Pseudomonadota bacterium
CCTCCGAGATGCGCCGGGCGCGACGCGCATCGCGCTCGATGAGCTTGACCTGGTGCTCGGCTTCCAAACGCTTCGCGAGGCGATAGCCGATGTTGCCGCCGCCGGCGATCACCACGCGGCGCACCGGATCCTCGAGCCGTTGCATCTCGTTCATCACCAGGCGGATGTCCTCGCGCACCGCGATGAAGAACACCTCGTCGCCGTGCTCGATCACCGTGGTGCCGACGGGCTTGACGCTGTGATTGCCGCGATAGATGGCCGCGACGCGCGCGTCGCGTCCCTCGATGTGCCGCGCAAGCTCCTTGAGCTGCTGCCCGACCAGTGCACCGCCCTCCAGGGCGCGCACGCCGACCAGACGCACCCGCCCTTCGGCGAAATCCAGCACCTGCAGCGCCCCGGGATAGTGGATGAGGCGCACCACGTGATCGGTGACGAGCTGCTCGGGGCTGATGGTGACATCGATGGCGAAGGCGCGCTCGGCGCCGCTGAACAGGGTCTCGCGCCGGGTGTACTCGGCCGCGCGGATGCGCGCGATGCGGGTCGCCTCCTTGTTGAACAGGCTGTGCACGATCTGGCAGGCCACCATGTTCACTTCGTCGCTGTTGGTGAGCGCGACGAACATGTCGCAGGTGCGGGCGCCGGCGGCCTCCAGGGTGTCGGGAAAGGCGCCGTTGCCGGCCAGGGTGCGGATGTCGAGCCGGTCCTGCAGATCGCGCAGCAGCTCGTCGTTGATGTCGACGACCGTCACCTCGTTCGCCTCCTCGCGCGCGAGGTGATGGGCGGCGGTGCGTCCGACCTGGCCGGCACCGAGGATGATGATTCTCACGGTGGACGCCCTGCCATGCTCAGTTCGACATCAGTGCGGGGCGGGAGGCGCATGCCTGCATCCGGGCGCGGCCCCGCGGTGCGAGCCGCGCGCCGGCGTCCGCTGCATGACGGCTACAGCGGTTCCAGTCGGGCGTACGCGAGCATCAGCCACTTCGTGCCCTGCTGCTCGAACACCACTTGGACGCGCGCGTGGTTGCCCTGCCCCTCGACGCCGAGCACCACGCCCTCGCCGAACTTGCCGTGACGCACACGCTGGCCGAGCCGGACGCCGCCGGGCGCGACGTCCTCCTCGAGCGCAGCGCGTCGTGCCGGGTACACCGGCCGCGAAACATGGATGCGCGGGCGCACTTCCTCGATCAGCTCCGCGGGGATTTCCTTGATGAACCGCGAGGGCGTGCCATAGCTGTCCACCCCGTGCAGGCGCCGCTGCTCGGCGTAGGTGAGATACAGCTGCTGCATGGCGCGCGTGGCGCCGACGTAGCACAGGCGGCGCTCCTCCTCGAGCCCGGCGATGTCGGTGAGCGAGCGCTGGTGCGGGAACAGCCCGTCTTCCATGCCGCACAGGAACACCACCGGAAACTCCAGGCCCTTGGCCGAGTGCAAGGTCATCATCTGCACCCCGTCCTCCCAGGCGTCGGCCTGGTCTTCGCCGGACTCGAGCACGGCGTGGGCGAGAAAGGCGGCGAGCGGCGGCATGTCGCTGCCTGGCTCGGGCTCGAAGCCACGGGCGGCGCTCACCAGCTCCTCGAGGTTCTCGACCTTGGCCTCGCCGCGGTCGCCGCGATCCTGCTGGTAGTAGGCGATCAGGCCGCTCGCGCGGATGACGTGATCGACCTGCTCGTGCAGCGGCAGACCGCGCGTCTCACGATCGAGCCGCTCGATGAGGGACAGGAAGTTGTGCAGCGCCGGGCCATAGCGTCCCGCCTGCGACACGCAGGCGCCGGCCGCTTCCCACATCGAGCACGCATTGTCGCGCGCGTAGTTGCGGACCGTCTCGAGCGTCTTCGCGCCGATGCCCCGCGCCGGCAGGTTGACCACCCGCTCGAACGAGGCGTCATCGAGACGACTGTAGATGAGCCGCAGATAGCCCAGCGCGTCCTTGATCTCGGCGCGCTCGAAGAACCGCAGGCCGCCGTACACGCGATAGGGGATGCGTGCATTGAGCAATGCCTCTTCGAAGGCACGCGACTGGGCGTTGGAGCGATACAGGATGGCGCATTCGCTGCGTCGCCCGCCGTTGGCGATCCAGTCACGAATGCGGTTGACGACGAAGTCCGCCTCGTCACGCTCGTTGAACGCGGCATACAGGCGGATCGGCTCGCCGTCGGCGCCGCTCGTCCAGAGATTCTTGCCGAGCCGTCCGGAGTTGTTGGCGATGAGCGCGTTCGCCGCGGCCAGGATGTTGCCGGTCGAGCGATAGTTCTGCTCCAGGCGAAAGAGCTGTGCGCCCGGAAAATCACGCCGGAACTGCTGCAGGTTCTCCACCCGTGCGCCGCGCCAGCGATAGATCGACTGATCGTCGTCGCCGACCGCGAACGGCAGACCCTCATGTCCGGCGAGCAACTGCAGCCATTTGTACTGGATGACGTTGGTGTCCTGAAACTCGTCGATCAGGATGTGACGGAACCGCGCGCGATAGTGGGCGAGCACGTCAGGGCGGTCGCGCCACAACTGGTAGGCGCGCAGCAGCAGCTCGGCGAAGTCCACCACGCCGCTGCGATCGCACTGCTCCTGATACGCTTCGTACAGCTTGATGAACTGCCGGCGGGTGGGATCGCCGTCGTCCTTCACCTCGTGGGGGCGCAGGCCCTCGTCCTTGCGGGCGTTGATGAACCAGACGATCTCCTTCGGCACCCAGCGCGCCTCGTCGAGATTCATGGCTTTGACGAGCCTGCGCACCGCGCGCTGCTGATCCTCGGCATCGATGATCTGGAAGGTCTGCGGCAGGTTCACGTCACGCCAATGCAGGCGCAGCAGCCGGTGCGCGATGCCATGGAACGTGCCGATCCACAGCGGGGCGCTCGGCAGGCCGAGCAACGACTCGATGCGCCCGCGCATTTCGCCTGCCGCCTTGTTGGTGAACGTCACGGCCAGCATGCCGTGGGGCGACGCGTTTTCGACCTGCACGAGCCAGGCGACGCGATGCGTGAGCACCCGCGTCTTGCCGCTGCCTGCGCCGGCCAGCACCAGCGTGGGGGCCAGCGGCGCCGTCACAGCGGCGCGCTGTGCGTCGTTCAGGCCGTCGAGAATGGGAGAGACGTCCATAGAGACGGGGGATTGTAACGTGCATTGCCGCCATTGACAGGCACGATCCCCGGGGCGCGCCCGTGGCGCGTTTTCCGCGCTGCGCGCCGGCGGGCGCTTTGCGCCCCGGCGCGTCTTTGCGACACTATCCGGCTGGGGCATCCCTCGCGGAGGACTGGTCGTGGTTTCATCGCAGCGCCTCGTGCTGCTCGGGTGCGCGCTGTGCCTGTTCACGGCGTGCGCGCGTCAGGATGACGGCGGAAGCGGCGCGTCCACGGGGTCGAGCGCGGCCGGCGGCCGGGCGCCCGCGGAGCAAACCGAGTCGAGCCTGGCGATCAAACGCGGCACGGTGACGCAGCCGGCGTCCGGACGGCTCGTGATGCAGCTGTGCGGCAGCGACGACGAGCTGCCCCTCGAGGACCTTTCCGGCGGCCCCCTGGCCGAGCTCATGCAGTCCGGCGATCTGGGCGAAGCGCTCTACATCGAGGCCTACGGCGAGCGCGAGACGGCGGGCGCCGCAGGCGCCGTGTTCGTGCTCGAACAACTGTTGTATGCCGGGCATCCGGGTGAGATCAGCGGTTGCCAGCGCCCACCGCCGGATTACATCGTGATGGCGCGCGGCAACGAGCCGTTCTGGGCGCTCACGGTCGAGGACGCGCAGATGCGATGGCATCAGCCGGAGCCGCCCGAGGAGCTCGTCTTCGCCAGCTACCAGTCGCAGCCGGCGGAAGGCTCGGTGCAATACCTCGCCGAGGCGGACGGCCACGCCCTCGAGCTGCTGGTCAGCGAGCAAGCGTGCCGCGACAGCATGTCCGGCGAATTCTTCGCCTTCACTGCCCGGGCCGTGCTGGAGGGGCGCGACTTCACAGGCTGCGCCCGCGTGGGGCAGTGATCCTGGCGCTGCCGAGCCGGTTGCGCCGGCGGCGCGCTTCCAGGTACAGAAAGGCGCCGGCCACCAGGGCGGCGAGCGCGGGATCGGTGACCGATGCGCTGCGCTCCACCAGCCAGGCTTGCATCACCTCGGTCGCGGCGACCAGGCCGACCGTCGCGACGCCGGCGGTGCGCACGCTCCCGCCGGGCTCGCGAAGCGTCCATAGCACGGCCGCGAACATGAACAGGCTGCCGAACACGTCTGACCAATCGGTGGCGACCAGCGCGGCCGGCAGGCCGGGGGCAAGCCAGGCCATGAATGGCCAGAAGTCGAA
>QGUO01000363.1 GCA_003242495.1 Pseudomonadota bacterium
CCGATCTGTCCTCCCGCGCATGCGCCGGGCCTCGGGGGCGGATTCGACGCTAGAATGTGCCGCCGCGAATCCGACACCCCCGACAACAATGAGGACTTTCATGCAATCCATCCGCCCTTCAACGCTGCTCAAGACGGCGTCCGGTCTGGCCGTGCTTGCCGTGTGCGCCGCCTGCTCGCAGGAACCGGCGCCCCCGGCCGCGAGCGTCCTGTCGTCGTCCGGCGACGGCGCGTCGCTCGAGACGCGCCCGCGCAACTCCGCCAACTACGAGCCCGCCTTCGCGGGCCAGACGCGCGCGCCCGGCGTGAAGAGCCCGTTCGAGCTCGAGGTCACGGTGGTGGCCGAGGGCCTGAACAGCCCCTGGGCATTCGAGTTCCTGCCGGATGAGCGCGTCCTCGTCACCGAGCGCCCGGGCACCCTGCGCATCATCGAGCGCGACGGCTCCATCTCCGAGCCCGTCAAGGGTCTGCCACCGGTCCTGGCCGAGGGCCAGGGCGGCCTGCTCGACGTGGCGCTTCATCCGGATTTCGCCAACAACCGCACCATCTACTGGAGCTACGCCGAGCCGCGCGGCGACGAGGGCAGCGGCACGGCCCTCGCCAAGGGCGTGCTGGTGGAGAGCGCCGCGGGGGCCGCGGTCGAGCAGGTCGAAGTGATCTTCCGCCAGCAGCCGACCTTCCCGTCGAACTTCCACTTCGGCTCGCGCATCGTGTTCACCGGCGACGGCAAGCTCTTCCTGACGCTCGGCGAGCGCGCCGTGCCGGACGGCATGGTGCAGTCGCAGGATCTTGCGAGCCATTTCGGCAAGGTGGTGCGCCTGAACCTCGACGGCAGCATTCCCGAGGACAATCCGTTCGTCGGCCGCGACGACGCCAAGCCCGAGATCTGGTCCTACGGCCATCGCAACGTGCAGGCGGCCGCGCTTGATCCGCAGGGCCATCTGTGGACCATCGAGCATGGTCCCCTCGGCGGCGACGAGCTCAACAAGCCGCAGCCCGGCGCCAATTACGGCTGGCCGGTCATCAGCTACGGCATCAACTACAACGGTGAGAAGATCGGCGAGGGCATCACCGCCCAGGACGGCATGGAGCAGCCGGTGTACTACTGGGATCCGGTGATTGCGCCGTCGGGCGCGCTGTTCTACACCGGCGAGATGTTCCCCGAGTGGCAGGGGAATCTGTTCATCGGCGGCCTGTCGAGCTCCAAGCTGGTGCGCGTGGTGCTCGAGGGTGATCGCGTGATCGGTGAAGAATGGCTGCTCCAGGACCGCAAGGCGCGCATGCGCGACGTGCAGCAAGGCGCGGACGGCGCCCTCTACGTTCTCACCGAGAACGCGAACGGCACGCTGTTGCGGGTCGCGCGCAAGGACTGAGCGCTCACACGCACGCACGGCACGCCTTGGCCACGGGAACACCCGGCGAAGGCGTGCCGTGACCGCCTCACGCGAGCGCCGGCGGATGCCCGACGGCTTTCGCTCCCTGTCGCCCGGTGTGCCCGGGCGCCCCTCAACGCAGCTTGGCCTGTTGCTTTCCGAAGCGTTCGTTCAGCCGCTCGACCATCTGCTGCACCAGCAGGCCGACTTCCGCCCGCGTCCCTGAGCGGGTGCCGGTGATGGTGTTGACATCGTCGGTGCCGCCTTGGGCGATCACGTAACGATACCAGGTGCCTTCATCGCCATTGGGCGAGGCCACTTCGACGAGCGAATCGAGCCGGAACGGCGCTTCGAGAATCGCCTGCGTGGGCTTGCGCAATCTCATGGTCGCGCTCCAGAAAAAACGGCCGCACGCGCCTCGACGCATGCGGCCGGATGCTTACCAGCGACGCTGACCGCCGCCGCGCGGCTTGTCCTGCGCCTCGTTCACCCGCAGCGGCCGGCCGTCCATTTCCTGACCGTTGAGGTTCTGAATCGCGCGGGCCGCATCGGCGCGCGACATCTCCACGAAGCCGAAGCCGCGTGGACGGCCCGTCTCGCGGTCCATGATCAGCGACACCGATTCCACGGTGCCGTGCTGCATGAACAGCGTGCGGACGTCTTCTTCAGAGGCGGAAAAGGGGAGATTCCCCACGTAGATCTTGCTCATTACGTATCACTCGTTGCAGACGCGTGGCCGGAGGCGTGAACACTCTTCCGGGCGCGTCGATGGAAAAACGGACAGTGAAACGCACTGCCCTACGCCGGTTCGAGGACGATTCGGTTCATCCGAGCCGGCCGACAACGTGCATGAAGCAACGAGCGGCCAAGAGAATAAAAGGAAAAGTTCGCGAGCCGACAGGCAGTGTACACCCTTTCGGCCGCGGCACCCTCAGTATTTGTCTTCATGTCGCCTGCGGCGCACGCCCGATGCGGCGCACAGGCCGGGACGCGTGCCGCTCTGCAATGCCAGCGGCATGCCGATGTGACAGACGCGATTGGCCGAGGGAGTACGTCTACCGTGCGCGCGCGGCGGCGCCCGCCCGCATGCGGTAGCGCATTGCCTTACATGAGGGGCTCGTCGGCCGACCCGCCCGTCCGCGGCAGGGCTGCATCCAGCCCCTCCACGGACATGCGTTCCCCGGCCCCGAGCCCTGGCGAGGGCCGCGCCCCGAGGTCTTCCGCAATCCGCTGTTCGATCTCGCGGCACAGCCGCTCGAGAAACCGCGTCCAGGTGTCCATCGACCCACTCTCCATGACACGATGCCCCCCGTCCCTCGAGGCGCGAGCATACGCTTCCCGGATCCTGCGCCAATCGTCGCAACCGTTGGGATCGCGCCCCTGCGCAACGGGCGCCGTCAGGGTATGCTTCGCGTCGATGACTCTGCTCACCCTGCGTCGCGCCGAACTCTCCTACGGCCACCATCCACTGCTCGATGACGCTCAGCTGAACGTCGAAGCCAACGAGCGCATCGGGCTGATCGGCCGCAATGGCACCGGCAAGTCTTCCCTGCTCAACGTCATCGCCGGGCGCGCGGCGCTCGACGACGGAGAGATCGTCCGCGCCGACGGCTTGCGGGTCTTGTTGATCGAGCAGGAGCCCGAGCTGCCGCCGGCGGCGTCCTTGCATGAGAGCCTGCGCCAGCGCGGCGCGCTCGAGGACATCAAGGACGAGCGCGAGCGCTGGCGCATCGAAGCCCGGCTCGCGGAGTTCCTGCAGCGTTTCGCGCTCGATGCGACCAAGCCGCCCGCGGCGACCTCCGGCGGCGAGCGCAAACGCGCCGCCCTCGCGCTCGGCCTGGCGCTCGGGCCCGACCTGTTGCTGCTCGACGAGCCCACCAATCACCTGGACATCGACGGCATCACCCTGCTCGAGGATTTGCTCCTCAAGGGCGCCGTGAAAAGCCTGATCGTGGTCACCCACGATCGGCGCTTTCTCGACCGTGTGGTCACCCGTATCGTCGAGCTCGACCGCGGGCTGCTGCGTTCGTTTCCCGGCAGCTTCAGCGAGTACGAGCGTCGCAAGGCCGATCAGCTCGCAGCCGAGCAGACCGCACGGCGCAAGTTCGACAAGTTCTGGGCACAGGAGGAAGCCTGGATCCGTAAGGGCATCGAGGCACGCCGCACACGCAACGAAGGCCGTGTGCGGCGTCTGGAGGCGTTGCGCCGCGAGCGCGCCGAGCGTCGCGAGCGTCTCGGCAACATCAAGCTTGCGCTCGATGCCGGTGAACGCTCCGGCAAGCTCGTGGCCGAGCTCAGCGACGTCGCCAAGCGCTTCGGGGACAAGGTCATCGTGCGCGATCTGTCGCTGCGCATCCAACGCGGCGATCGCCTCGGGCTGATCGGACCGAACGGCGCCGGCAAATCGACGCTCATCAAGCTCATCCTCGGTGAGCTCGCGCCCGATGCCGGCGAGATCCGCCTGGGCGCCAACGTGCAGGTCGCCTACTTCGATCAGCTGCGCGCCCAGCTCGATCCAGAGGCCACCCTGGCCGACACGGTGAGCCCGAACTCGGACTGGGTGGGCAGCGGTGCGGAGCGCAAGCACGTCAGCAGCTACCTGCAGGACTTCCTGTTCCCACCGCAGCGCGCACAATCGCCCGTGCGCGCTTTGTCCGGCGGCGAGCGCAACCGCCTGCTGCTCGCACGCCTGTTCGCGCAGCCCGCGAACGTGCTCGTGATGGACGAGCCGACCAACGATCTCGACATCGAATCGCTGGAGCTGCTCGAGGCGACCTTGCAGACCTACGCCGGTACGCTGCTGCTGGTCAGTCACGACCGCACATTCCTGGACAACGTCGTCACCCAGACCCTGGTCGCCGAAGGCGACGGCGTATGGCGTGAGTACGTGGGCGTCTGCGGGGC
>QGUO01000364.1 GCA_003242495.1 Pseudomonadota bacterium
CTGCCGGATAGTTGTGAAAAGGCGCCATGGCCGCGAAGTTGCGCGAGCTGATCGGCGCCTTGCGCGGCCGCATGGGAAAATTGCCCGGCAGCTGCGCCCAGAACGCCGCCTCGAGCGCGAGGTCCTCGCGCGCCACGAGCATGCCGGTATCGGCCAGCAGACTGCGCGCCAGCGCCACATGGTCGTTGAGCCGCTTGATCCGGCGTGCGCCGGCCGCGCGCTCGCCCTCGATGCCGCGGCCGCCCGCCGATGCGCCATGGCCTGCATCCGCTTCCGCGTCGTCGGCCAGCACCTGCAACGAGAAGTGATGGTCGCCCATGACGAACTCGTTGCTGGTCAAGGCGTCGAGCGCGCTCTTGAGGGCCTCGGCCTGCGACAGGGCGAAATCGCCGGCGTTGAGCATCCGGTGATACTGGCGCTGCAGCAGGCCCTGGCTCGCGGCCTTCGAAAGGAAGGTGAACGACTGGGTGAGCACCAGGGGGAACGGCGCCGACAAGAGCCGATCATACATGCCGACCACGCTGGGCGTCGGATACTCCTTGATGCCCAGCATGGCGCCGACACGGGTTTGGGTCGGCATGCGGTACTCGATCGCCTCGTTGCCGAAGAACAGGCGCGTGGTCGCCAGCGCGCGCTCGAGCGGCCCGCGCGGCAGGGGCATGCGTTGCCATTCCCCGTTGATGAGCAGCCCCAGGTACTCGAGCAGGGCGGAGCACTGCAGGCCATCGACCCGGTAACAGCCCAGTGTCTCCGGCTCGTAGTGCGCCAACGAGGCCAGCAGCACCTGTCGAAGCTTCTCGCAGGCCTCGAGGGCATCGACCAGCTCCAAACGCATCTCGTCGCGTCGCATGCGGGCGAGCACCCGGGACATCGCGCCCGCCGCACGGCGGGCGAACGGCCGATAGACCACCGCCAGGTAGAGCTGGTTGCTCATCAGCGTCTCGGCGGCCAGGCGCCGCCAATACTTCGCGCCGAGCGCATCGGCGAAGCCCTGGGCGCCGGCGGGCCACTCACCGGTGCGCTCACGGTTGCGCACCACGTGCGTCCACAGGGCCACGTTGGGCGCAGCAATGTTCCTCCAGAGAACGTTGAGGCGCTCGTGCCAGGCGTTGAGCTGCCGGTCATCCGCACTCTCGAACGCAGCTCCCGCAAGACGAAACGCCTGCACGTAGTCCCCTGCCGCGGTCTTCACCACGTTCTCCGCCACGTGCGCGGTGAAGCCGATGCGCCCGGCTGCCGTCAGTTCGCGTCGTAAGGCCGCGTGGGTGCGCATCATCGCGACTCCGGAACATGCACCGCGAGGCCAAAGCGCCCCCCGGCGATCGCTTGCCGCAGCGGATCGGCGTCACACGCACGGTAGCCGCGCATGCCCGGCCATACGTGTGCAGCCTCGATCTCGCGCCGGCGGCCGCGACCATCCGGCATGTCCACCGCTAGCGGGCTGTAGCTGCTTGCCTTCCAGTGCCGCAGATTGGCGAACGCGGCTGGCAGGCGCGTGCGGGCCCACAGCAGCACCAGATCGAAGAAGCGGGCATCACGCGCGCACAGCAACATGCACGTGCCGTGGATCGGCACACACACGAGCAACGTCAATAGGTTTTTCGTCAGCAGGAAGGCCTCCATGGTGAAGACCAGGTTGAACAACAATGCGGAGTACGTCACGCCCCAGCGCATGGGTGGGCGCGTGGCGCCCACGAACAGCGGGTCGGCGATCAATCCGGCGTTGCGCGTGCTCATGGACCCTCCCGCTACACGCCGAACATGCCACGCACCCAGGTCACGATCTGCGGGGCGCCAAACGCGATGGCGATGCCCAGGATCGCTGCGATGCACCACCCCCAGGACATGCGGTTGGCCATGGCCATGGCGCCGAGCACCATCACCAGGATGATGGCGATGGGCGTCAGCCAGGCCAGAATGTTCGCCTGCAGCGCCGTGGCGCCGGTCATGAAGGGTGATGCCTGCGCGAACGCCAGCGCCGGCAGTCCGCTCAGACCGATGGCAAGCCAGGATCGATGCGCGGCCGGGAAGACGCGACGAGGTCTCGGCCGCATGCGCGCGCCGTCGCAGGCGCAGTTACTGTTCTCGGTCACACCCCTACTCCTTGGGATCCAGCGTTGAATGGCTGCAATGACCACGTCTCCCGGCTCTCAGGCCGGCTCGGCGGACTGCGCGTCGGCCGCCGCGTCCTCGTCCCGCTTCGATTCGAACTCCTCGCGCTTGGCGCGCCCGGGCGCACCGAACCGGAATCCCTGTGCCACGAAGGAGTAGTCGTATTGCTTCTCGCCGTGCTTGTCGATCCAGTTGTTGGATCGGATGCGCGCATCCACGATGAGCTGATCGCCCTTGCGCGCGTTCTTGGCGATGGCCTCGCCCAGTGCGCCGAAGGCGACGAACCATACGCTCGTGACCGTTTCGCGAACCGATCCCTCGTCATCCTTGCCGGCATAGTCGCTGCCGACCAGGCAGAACCGGGTGTAGACGGTATCTCCCTTGGCCACCAGATCAGGGTTGCGGGCCAGATTGCCGATGGCGGTCAGTGTGAAACTGTTCATGTTCGCTCCTCCTTGAACCACTCGTGGTGAAAACCCGTGCCTCGCCAGGCGGTGCACAGTGTGGCCGAACCACTGCCCGACAATCAGGCGAATTTCCGGTGTGTTTGCCCAGAAATGCGCGTCAGCGCGCAGCGCCGACTGCTGCAGACTGCATCGATTGCGCGGCAATGCGGACCCGGCCTCGGACGGCCTGACCGCCCGTTGCGCTCTGTCGTCGGCAACGTTCGTTTCGTGGAGCACCTCATGCCAGATCACGATGCAACCCACCCGCCACACCCTGTCGACATCCCTGCGGACGCCTCGCTCGAGGAATGCATAGACGAGCTCGGCGCGCTCATCACCTGGCTCGAGCGCTACCCGCCCGAAGTACTGGTGCTCGCACTGCGCGTGCATCTTGCCGCCTTGCTGGGTGTGCTGCGCGCGCACGGCCTGTGCACGCGCAAGGAACTGAGGGTGTTCCTGCGAAGCCTGGAACGCGAGGTTCTGGCCGGATGAGTTGGCGAGGCTCCGCTATCGATCGGCATGGCCGAAGTCGCGGGTCACCACCACGCCGGCCCACAGCAGCCCGCGCGAGGCAGGGCCGTCCTTGATTTCCCGGGTCTGATAGCGAACGACGTAGCCCAGGCGCAGATCGCGCATGGGCTGCCAGGCCACGCCAAGCCACGCCTCGCCGATGAGGCGCTCGACACGTCCGGCGGCGACCTCGACCTCGCTCTCGCGAAACTGTCCCTGGAGAAAGACGTTGTAAGCGCGAGCGCGCAGCTTCACACCTCCCCAGAGATACAGCTCCCGCGAGTCGTCGAATCCCTGGGCGCCGATGGCGAGGGAAGGTTGCGGGGCATAGTCGGCGCGGTCCGGAGTGAAACTCCACCAGGGCGTGTTGATCCGACCCCAGCGCCCGGAGAGCGCGACGCTCGCCTCGGTGAGGTAGCCGAGACTCACCTCGCTGCGCCACTTGAGCTCGAAGCCGGGATGCGAGCCAATGTTCGCGGCGAGCAGTTGCTGGCGAGCCCACACGAAGCGCGCCGTGGGCTCCCCGCCATCGGAAATCTGATGATCCCAGCCCTCCGGCACCTCGCGCTGATCGAGCACCTGGTGCAGTGAGCGATGCACGGCCTTGGCCAGGTCGAGCCCGAGCACGCCCAAGGTAAAGGACGTCTCATAGACCGGACGATCCGCACCGGTCAGATGTGTGCGCGAATTGGCCAGGAACAGCATGCTGGCATAGGGCCGGTCATCCGCGATGGGCAGCGGATTGTTGAGGTCGTCCGGCGTGAAGGCGATCAGGCCGACCTGCAAGGCATGCAGGCGCGCGTAGGCAGCGTCCCCCCTCTCGCGGGGAACCAGGGGGTCGAGCCATGCGGCGATGGGATCCAGCGATATCGGCCATTGTTGCGCGCGGCGACCCGCGAACGTCAATGCCACTCCGCCGGTATAGTCGAAATCTCGATCGGAGAACGACAACAGATCGTTGTCCACCGCGAGCGTCCAGCCCGCGTTGTATGTCTCTCGGCCGTTATCGTCGATGGGCACGCCAGAATGCAAAATGTCTTCGCTGAGCGACGGGCGCTGCAGCAAGGTGCGCTCTTGCGTTGCCGCAGGGGTGCACCAGGCGTGGGCGATCAGCAACCCCAGCAGCGACGGACAGATCCTGCTCTTGATGAGGGTACGCAGTCT
>QGUO01000365.1 GCA_003242495.1 Pseudomonadota bacterium
GATGGGGGGCCGGTGAAGTCGCCGCGCACGGCCTGGACGGCACGCACGAAGAATCCGAGAAAGTCGATGCGATGCGGATCGCCGTAGGCGATCATCAGCACACGCCCTGGCGGGTGCACCACACGCGCCATTTCGCGAATGCCGCGTGGCATGTCCGGGAACAGCATCACGCCGAACTGCGAGCCCGCAGCGTCGAACGCGTCGTCGTCGAAGCTCAGCGCCTGCCCGTCCATGACATGCGTCGCGATCTCCAGTCCTTCCTGGTGCGCACGGCCTGCAAGCAGCTCGAGCATCACGGCCGACTGATCGATCGCCGTGACGCGAGCCCCCGAGCGCGCTGCCGGAATGCTGAGCGCGCCGCTGCCTGCGGCCACGTCTAGGAAGCGCATGCCGGGGCGAATGCCGGCATGCCGCAGCGCCGTCTTGGCGAGCGCCATCTGAGTGGATGTGTTGGTCCGGTCATAGCCGGGCGCGATCCGGTCCCATGCAGCCCTGGTGTCCATCGATGCAGCCCTCGATTGGCGAAAAGGTCATGCTCAATCTATGCTGCGCATGCCGCGCAGTCTTTGCCGGAACGCCGCGATTCTTGCTCGTGCACCATGGACGCACTGTCTGACGCTCTCAATGCCGTGCGCATGACCGGTGCGATTTTCTACCACGCCGAGTGCACTGCGCCGTGGGGATTTTCCGTGCCTGCACTGCGTCGCGTCGCACATCTGCTCGCGCCGGGCACCGAGCGACTGGTGCCCTACCATCTGGTCACGGAAGGCGAGGCGCTGCTGAGATTCCCGGAGCAATCGCTTCGGCTGGAAGCGGGGGACGTGGTCATCATTCCGCACGGCGATGCGCATACGGTCTCCCACGGCTCACCCACCAGCCTGGTGGACAGTGCCGCCTCGCTGGGCAAGTACCTCGCGGGCGATGTCCGTACCATGCGCCTCGGCGGTCAGGGCGCCAGGACACGTTTCGTCTGTGGCTACTTCGGCTGTGAGCGTCACGCCGAGCGGCTGTTCCTTGCGGGTCTCCCACAGGTGATTCGGATCAACGTCCGCGGCGATGCGACCGGCGAGTGGCTGGAGCGTTGCATTCTCTATCTGGTCGATGAGGCAGATGGTGTTCGGCCCGGGCGGAACGTGCTGCTGTCGAAAATGGCAGAAGCGTTGTTCGTGCAGACCCTGCGACGTTACATGGACAGCCTGCCGCCGGAGCAATCCGGGTGGCTCGCCGCCGCGCGTGATCCGATCGTAGGCGGTGCATTGTCATTGGTGCACCGGGACCCGGCGCATGCCTGGAACGTCGCCGAGCTCGCGACGCGCCTCGGCACCTCGCGCACGGTGCTCACGGAGCGCTTCGATCGATTTCTTGGCGAGCCGGCGCTCACGTATCTCGCCCGATGGCGCCTGCAGCTCGCAGCGCGACAGCTGCAGACCAGCGGCAAGCGCATCGGGCAGATCGCGGGCGATGTCGGCTACACGTCGCAGGCAGCATTCACCCGCGCGTTCCGCCGGGAGTTCGCGCTGCCCCCGGCGCAGTACCGGCGCCAGGCCCGTAGCGCTGAACAGGCGCCGGGACGTTCTCGCTGAGATTGATGGGCACGTCGGCGGCGTGTGTTCCCGCTCGGCGCAGCGGGCGGCCTCAGCGCGCCTGCGCCGCGGCCGGCTCCTCGCCGCGTTCCTCGAACAGATCCTCCATGAAATCCAGCTCGGCCTGCTGGTGCACGGTGCGGCGATGACGCGCCCAGAGCTCCTGGATGCGCGCGCGATTGCATTGCTTGCGGTCGACCAGGACACGGGTGTGGAGCTGGCCGCGCGGCGCGCTCGGCACCTTGGCGAACACGAACTCGTTGCTGATCAGGTCCATGAACGGGCCGCACTTGCTGGTGGGCATGATGAAGATGAGCTGCAGGCCGAGCGTGTTCGTCAAATAATCGATCACCTCGCGCGAGCGCGTCTCGTCCATCTTGGAGAAGGCCTCGTCCACCAGCACCATGCGCAAGTGATTCGCGCCCTCGGCGTAGCGCAGCGCCGAGGTGATGCTGGCCGCGCGGATGATGTAGGCCGGCGTCTCGAGCTGACCGCCGCTGCCGGTACCGTACTCTGACAGCGCGATCGGCGGCTTGCCTTCCACCTCCTTGTAGATCTCGTAGCGGTGGTAGTTGCGATAGTCGGCAATGCGCTCGAGCTCGCGCAACGACTGCTGTTCGTCGGCGCCGAGCAGCAACTCCATGAGCGCATCGCGCACGCGTGCGGACGCCGGCGACAACTGTGCATCGAACAGTGTCGCTTCTGCGCCGATGGCAGGGTTCTTGACGACTTCCTCGAAGAAGCGGGCGTACTCGCGGAACTCCGGCACCCAGTCCTGGTCGAAGCGGAAGCGCTCGCGGTCCGAGCCGAAGCGATGATTCACCAGCTCCTTGTTGAGCTGATCGAGCTGGCGCCGCCCGTCCTGGATGGCCTGATGGATCTCCTGGCACAGGTGCGAGACGAAGGCGTCGTTGAAGCTGGCCTTGAGCTGCTTGAGCTGCTCGTGCTTGTCCACCAGCACATTGTTCTTGAGGATGTTGTACACCCGGTCGATCTCGCCGCGCAGCTCACACAGCGCGCGGAACAGCGCCGCGTCGTATGTTCCCTTGTAAGCACTGTACACGACCTTGTCGGCCGGGCGGCTTCTCTGGTTGTGCTCCGCCAGGGTAGCTTCGAGCGCACGCTCCGCCTTGTGCAGCGCCGCCTCGATCTCCTCGCGCTCGAGCCGCGCACGTGCGGGATCGAAGGATTTCGCCTCCTGGTCGGCATAACGCAGGCGCGCTTCGAGGTCGAACGCGGGCCACTGCGCGTGCAGGGCGCGCAGCGCCTCCTCGGCATTGAGCATCACCTCCTGAGCCTGCTCCTTCTCCTCGCCCAGGCGCTCGATGCGTTTGGCGATGCCGGCACGGCGGGTGTTCAGCTCCCCTGTGCGCCGGTTCAGCTCGGCCAACTCGGCATCGAGCGCCTGCTCGTCCTGGCGCAATTGTGCGAGCTGTGCGTCCAGCGCCTGGTGTGCGCTCACATCCAGCTGCGCGATCAGCATCTCGTTGCGGCGTATCTCGCGATGCAGCTCCAGCACCCGCGCGAACGCGTCGGCATAGCCGAGCGGGCCGCAAAGATCGATGGCTTCGAGCAATCGTTGGCTCTCCTGCATACGCTCGTTGGCGTCCTGTCGATCCTGCATCAGCCGGGCGAGCTCGCCGCGCTTGGCCTGCAGCGCCCGTTCGCGCGCCTCGGCGCCGAACACCAGGTCCGTATCCGGCAGGTCGCAACGGAACATGCGGTAATTGCCCGAGGCCATGCCGTCGGCGGTCACGCCGCGCGGCGTCTGCCGCAGCGTCGCCGCGCTGCCCACGCGCACGACGTTACCGTAGCTGGCGATGAGATAGGCGCGCGCCACCGCGTGGGTGAACTCGAGCACGTGCACGATGGAATCGGCGGGCAGTTTCAGGCGCGAAGCGTCGCGCAGCGCCTTCTCGCCCTGGATGACGCTCGCCGAGTTGTCGCGCCCGGGCAGTGAGCGCACGATGCGGATCGCCTCTGCCTCGTACTGCTCATCCACCAGGATCGAGAACCGCGCACCGCCCAGGTAGCCTTCGATGGCGGCCTGCCAACGCGGATCGGTCACTTCGATGTGATCGCACAGCACGCGCGCGTCCGCCTGCGGGCATTGCGCGCGAATCGCGGCCAGCGCCCGCTCGACCGGCGGCGGATACACCGCCTGCTTCTTCTCGAGCCGCGCGATCTCCAGCTCTTTCTGTCGGCATTGGGCGGTGATCTGCTCGTAGCGCTGGTGTCGGCGATGATACAGGGCGGCCACGGCGTCACGGCGGCTGCCGCTCTCACCATCGCGCGCCGTCCAATAGTCGACCAGCTCATTGTGTGCGCGCTGTGCGGCGCGGGCCTCGTCCAGGTGCCGCTCGAGCATGGCGAGATCGCCGGTCAGGTCGCGTTGCAGCAGACCCGAGACATCGACATCGCCCGCCTGCGCGGTATCGCACACCTGACGCAACAATCGCTGCGCTTCCATGCCGGTGACGTGCGGCAGATCGGCGATGAGCGAAGGGGCGTTGATCAGGCCTTCGAGGGCGCGGGCGGCTCGCAGGTTGTCCTGGAGCTGACGATCCTGAGTCAGCAACTCGCGCGCGGCGCTTGCGACCTGGGCGTCCAGGCGCCTGCGCTCGGCCTCGAGCGCATCCTTCTGTTGC
>QGUO01000012.1 GCA_003242495.1 Pseudomonadota bacterium
GTGGGACTCGGCCGCGGGCGGGCCGGCTGATTTGCAAAGGGTGGAACTTGTACTTAAAGAGGACCCCGGCATCCATTAGAATTATTAGTTATATATCGTTAGGTAATTTAGAATCAATGCCCGCCCCGGTCCCCCGCCTGAACTATCAACACCTGCTGTATTTCTGGACGGTGGTGCGCGCCGGCAGTATCGCCCGGGCCTGTGAGGAACTGCACCTCGCCGCGCCGACCGTGAGCGCCCAGCTGCGTACCCTGGAGGCGCGGCTGGGCGGCAAGCTGCTCGTCAAGTCGGGCCGCACCCTCGTGCCCACCGAGCTGGGGCGACTGGTCTACGGGTATGCCGACGAGATTTTCGGACTGGGCGCGGACCTGCTGCAGGCGGTCGCGCGCCGCCCGACCGACCGCCCGATGCGCGTCGGGGTCGGGGTGGTGGGCGCCGTGCCGAACGAGATCGCCCAGCCATTGCTCCAGGCCGTGTTCTCCGCGCGCCGGCCGTCGACGCTGATCTGCCGGGCGGGCACGCTCGAGCAGTTGCTGCCGCTCCTCGAGGCGCGCGAGATCGATGCCGTCGTGTCGGACGCATCCCTCACTTCCAGTGCGCGTCCGCGGGCTTACAGCCACCTTCTTGGAGCCTGTGACGTGCACTGGATGGCCGCGCCCGCACTCGCCCGGTCGCTGCGCTCACGCTTCCCGCGCTCGCTCGACGGCGCCCGCATTCTGCTGCCGACGACCGATTCCGGCCTGCGCCGCTCGTTGGACCGATGGCTGAAGCGCCAGCGACTGCGGCCGGATCTGGGCGGCGAATTCGAGGACTACGCGTTGCTGTACGAACTCGCGAGCGCGGGGCTTGGCGCGGCGCCGGTTCCGGCCGTGCTCGTGGAGCAGTTCCGCAAGGAATCGGGGCTGGTCCCGCTTGGGCCGGCACGCAAGGTCGAGGTCGAGCTCTATGCGATTTCGCTCGAGCGCGAAATCCACCATCCGGCCATCCTTGCGTTGCGCGAACGGGCCGCGAAGCTGTTCGAGGATTGAAGACCTCGCGAACCAGCTTCGCAGCTCGAAGCTCGCGCCGAAGCGCCTGCACCGCATGCGCCCATGACGTTCCCGAACGCGCTGGTGCAATGAGCGCGGCGGCGCTCACCGTCGCGGCGGGGGCAAGGATGAGTCGTCGAGTCAGGAGCACCGGTGCTCATCGAGCGGCCCGCGCTGCCGGGTCTTCCGGGTCGAGACGACGTGCCGCTGATGCAAGAGCGACCGACAAGGCGTCCGCTCGAAAGCGGGGCGTGTGCGAGGCATGGTCCGGCGGCCGTGCTTACGGACCTTCTACCGGTGAGCGTTTCGCGGACCATGCCGCATCGCGGATGCCAGGTGGCAACCCCGTCCATCGCTGGTTGGAACCCGTGCCGCGCATTGCAGTTATGAACGAACCAAAGGCCGGGGTGGCTGCGAGCGCCGCCGCGGGAGGCAGCGATGCAACAGGAATCGGGGAAGGTCAACCTCAATACGGCTTCGCGCGAGGAGATCGGCAGGATCAAGGGTGTCGGCCGGGACTGCGCGGGGCGGATCATCGCGGAGCGTGAGCGCCGCGGAGGCTTCAAAGACATTGCGGAAGTCGAGTCGCTCGAACTCGCGCCGCAGACGATCCGACACTTGAAGGAACGCGGTACCGTCTGAATGCAGTCAAGCGAACCCAGGAGGTAGGACCATGAGCGCCGTGCTCTCCAGTACATCGACCGTGCCGCTGCGGAGCGGCCGTGCGATGCCCGTGATCGGTCTCGGAACGTGGCAATTGGTCGAAGACACCGCGGACACCGTCTCATACGCACTCGATATCGGTTACGCGATGATCGACACCGCGTGCGACTACGGCTCGCAGGCTGGCATTGGCGAGGCGCTGGAGCGCCGCAAGAGGCGGGAGGACGTCTATGTCGTCGCGAAAGTGGAGGAAGACGACGATGCGTACCTCGCCACGCGCAAGTATCTCGATGAGATGAAACTTGATCACGCTGACCTCATGCTCATCCATCGGCCGCCGCCCGATGGCGTGGGAGAGCAGCTGTGGCAAGGACTCGTGCGGGCGCGTGAGGAAGGTCTGACGCGTGACATCGGCGTCAGCAACTACACCATCGAGCAGATCCGGGAATTGCACGACGCCACCGGTGAGTGGCCAATCGTGAACCAGATCGAATGGAGCCCATTCGGCCACAGTCTGCAGATGCTCGATTTCTGCAGAGAGCAAGGCATCGTCATCCAGGCCTACAGCCCGCTCACGCGCAGCGAGCGGCTGCGCGACGAGTTGCTCACCGCCATCGCGCAGCGTCATGGCCGGACTCCGGCGCAGATTCTGCTGCGTTGGAATCTGCAGCTCGGCACCGTGCCGCTTCCCAAGGCGAACCGCCGCAAACACCTCGAAGAGAATTTCGGTGTGTTCGATTTCGAGCTGCCCGACAGCGAGATGAAGGCGTTGAGCGCCTTGAACGAGCAGTATTCGGCGCTCGGTATGCTGGCCTACGCCTAACGCGCGCGCCGTGACGGTGCCGGGCCGTTCCGGCCAGGCTCCCACGAAGAGGCGCCGCACATCGCGGTTGCTGCACCGATCGCGGGCTCGGATCAATGCGTACATACCGCGGGCGATGCTGCATCCGCGCACCCGCTCAGCGTCCTTGGAAGAATAAGACTGCACTGGCGTTAGAGCGCCGCGCAAAGCGCGGCGCTACATTCCGTCCGATTCGGCATCCGTCCGCCCGGCTTCTTACACCACGGCATCGCCACGGGTGCCGTGCCGGACGACTTTCATGGGGTGTCCTATTTCGAGGAGGGTCATCGCGCAGCGGGAGCATGCAAGATCCGCAGGACAACGGGTACTCATGTATTCACTCGCACTTCAGGGGGTCCGACGATGAACAATATGATTCGAAGTCGATCGGTGATCCGGCCCGACCAACGCGCCTCCCTGGGAAGAGGCAGCGACGCGCGAACGCCCGCCAGATCCCGCAGCGCATTGCATGGTGTCTCTGCCGCAGGCCTCACGCTCGGCGCCTGCACTCTGCTCACGCCGTTTCCCGGTACTGCACAGCCTGCGCGCGACACGACGCTCGAGGAGGTGATCGTCACTGCCCGGTATCGTGAGGAGCGACTGCAGGACACGCCGATCGCCATCACTGCGATCACCGTGGAGGACATCGAGCAACGCTCCTTCGACAGCTCGTATGAAGTCGGCTACATGGTACCCAACGCGTCGCTGCGTCCCGCGCAGGCGGCGTTCGGGAACACCATGACCGCCTACATTCGCGGCATCGGGCAGAACGATTTCGATTTCGCGTTCGAGCCCGGCGTCGGCATCTACATCGACGACGTCTACCACCCGTTCACGCTGGGGTCGCAAATCGATCTGCTGGATCTCGAGCGGGTCGAAGTGCTCCGCGGACCTCAGGGCACGTTGTTCGGTCGCGGCACCATAGGCGGCGCGATCCGCTACGTCACGCGCAAGCCCCAGGGAAACGACTCGGGCAGCGTGCAGCTCACCGTCGGCGATTACGACCGGGTCGATGTGCGGGCAAGCTACGATTTCGCGCTGGCGGAGAACCTGTTCGTCAACGTCGCCGGCGTATCACGCAACCGCACGGGCTACCAGGACGTGATCGATTTTGCGTGTCAGTTCCCGGAGCTCGCCGGCAGCCTTCAGCCCCAGTCCGTCAACCGTGGCAAGGGTTGCAAGATCGGCACCCAGGGCGGCGAGAGCATTGCCGGCCTGCGCGGCGCGATGCGTTGGATCGCCTCGGAACGGTTCGAGCTGATGCTCACCGCCGACTACATGAACGACACGTCGGAAGCCAAGGCCGATACGCTCACGGCGGTCGATACCCGTCCGAGCGCTTGGCCATCTTTCGTGCCGGGCCTGCCCTATGACGAGCGCTTCCTGCCGCCGAATCCCTATGTGACCTATGCCACGTATGCCGATCCGCTCAACGGCCTGCGCATCACGCCCCGCTCGGGCATCGAGAAGACCACGATCTCCTCGCGCGCAGACTGGACGCTCACCGACACCCTCGGCGCGGCATTGATCCTCGCCTATACCGACCTCACGGCGACGCTGGCCACGGACGCCGACGGCTCGCCGATCAACATGCAGCTGGCGGACGGGGTGCAGGATGCGGAGTTCTACACCGCGGAGCTGCGCTTCAGTGGCCGTGCCAGGGATCGCATGGATTGGACGCTCGGCGCGTTCTTCTATGACGGCGATGCCATCAACCAGCAGATGGTCAGCATCCCGTTCCTGAGTCTGATCTCGGATGGCGTGCCGCCCGACGATGCCACGCGACCGTTCGTCAATGCCCGCAACGTGCACGAGGTGCGCAACGAGTCGGCCTTCGGCCATGTGGTTTACGAGCTTTCGGAGGCCGCCACCATCAACGCGGGCCTGCGCTACTCGAAAGACCGCAAGCGGGTGAATTTCGACAACACGCGTGTGCGCAATCCCAATGTCATGGTCGAGGGCGATCGCATCGACTGGAAGCTGGGCTTCGACTATCGCTTCACCCCCGAGGTCATGAGCTATGTCAGCGTGTCGACCGGCTACCGACCGGGCAGTTACAACCCACGGCCGTTCCAGGCCACCGGCGTGGTGGCCGTAGACCCGGAGGAATCGACGGCCTATGAGATCGGCATGAAGACCGATCTGTTCGACCGCCGACTGCGACTGAATGTCGCCGCGTTCTATACCGACTGGGAGACGCGCATCCTCGGCGTCGCCGGCACCGAGTGCCTGCTCCTGGAGCTCGGGCCGCCGCCCGTCTATGACACCGTGCCGCCGGGTACGCCAGGCGCCGTCACGGATTCGCTGGGCAACACCTGCATGGCCACCGTGTCGCGCACGTTCTTCGAGAACGGACCCGGCGAGATCCGTGGCGCGGAGCTCGAGCTGTTGTTGCGCCCCACCGACCGCTGGACGATGAGCGGTGTCTACGGCTTCATCGAATGGGACTCCGAGGACATCAACGACAATCCCGACGTGCTGCTCGACCGTCCGGTCTACGTGCCGAAAAGGAACTGGTCGTTCAGCACCTGGTACGAGTGGGCGTTTGCCGGGGGGGCAACGCTCACGCCGCGGGTGGACGTGTACGGGCAAAGCGAGATCTGTACGTCGAACGTGCTGACTACCTCGCTGTTTCCCGGCGCCGGATGCTCGGAGGGCTACGAGCTGGTGAACGTACGGCTCGAGTGGGCCAACCCTGGGCGGGTGTGGACGGCGGCCGTGGGTGCGACCAACGTGACCGACAAGGAATACTTTCTCAACAAGTTCGACCTGACGGCCTTCGGGCAGCCGCATGCCGAGGGCCAGCCGGGCGCGCCGCGGCAATGGTATCTCACGTTGCAAAGAAACTTCTGAGGCGTCTTGCAAGCCGTGGGCGGCGCCGTGCGTCGCCTGCGGTCCGTTGCGTGGTCCGACCGCCGCGGTGCGCGAACGCCTTCGCGTTACCTGCGCCTGCTCGCGGGGGCACCGGCCGGATGAGGCAAGCGCAGCGACGAACAAACACGGTAAACTGCGCGCCACCCCGTCAAAATGTGAACCACGTGATCGAATTTTGCGCGACTCTGTCGGAAGACCGCCGACGTAGGAGGCTCGATGCGGGTGCAACCGTGCGCGCTGCGTCCGGTCGCGCACGGCGGCTGCCCATGCGGAGGCCAGGATGAGCGCCGCGAACGGGCGAGGACCGCGCGGCACGTCGCCGGCTGCCGCCGCGGAGCGCAGGGCAACCCTGCAGGAGGAGGCGCTGCAGTTCGAGCAACTGGTGTTGCACATTGCCGATTGTGCCATTTTCATGCTCGATCCCGAAGGCAACATCGTCTCCTGGAACCGCGGAGCCGAGCGCATCAAGGGCTACCGCACCGAGGACGTCATCGGTCGGCATTTTTCGATGTTCTACGGTGAGGGGGACCGCAGGGACGGTGTGCCTCAACGCGCACTCGAGCTGGCGGCACGTGATGACAAGTGTGAAGCCGAAGGCTGGCGCATTCGCAAGGATGGTACGAGGTTCTGGGCGAGCGCACTGCTCAATGCGATTCGTGCATCCGACGGTTCGCTGATGGGTTTCGCCAAGGTCACGCGTGATATGACCGAGCGGCGCGCGATGCAGGAGCAACTGCATCAGGCGCAGAGAATGGAGGCCATCGGCCAGCTCACCGGTGGCGTGGCGCACGATTTCAACAATCTGCTCACGGTCATTCTCGGCAATCTCGAAACCATCGTGCGGCTGGCTCCGCCGGCGGATGCCAGGCTGGCGCGCGCCGCCGACCAGGCGCTGCGTGGAGCACAACGAGCCGCGACCCTCACCCGTCAGCTGCTCGCCTTCGGAAGGCGCCAGCCGCTCAATCCCAAGCCCACGGACGCCAACCGTCTGGTGGCGGGCATTTCCGAGATGATTCGCCGCATGCTCAACGAGAACATCACCGTCGAGACGGTGCTCGGCGGCGGGCTGTGGAAAGTGGAGGTGGATCCGCATCAGCTCGAAAGCGCACTGCTCAATCTGGCGGTGAACGCGCGCGATGCCATGCCCCATGGCGGCAAGCTCGCGCTGGAGACGGCCAACGTTCATGTCGACGAGCGCGCCGTGATGTGGGACACGGAGATCGAGTCCGGGCAGTACGTCACGATTGCGGTGAGCGACGCGGGCACGGGCATGGCGCCGGAGATCATGGAGCACGCCTTCGATCCGTTTTTCACCACCAAGCCGGCCGGGCAAGGCACGGGGCTCGGGCTGAGCCAGGTGTTCGGCTTCGTGAAGCAGTCGGGCGGACACATCGAGCTCGACAGCGAGGTCGGGCGCGGCACCACTGTCAGAATCTACCTGCCGCGCCTCGATCGCGAAGCCGAGGCCGCCGCGCCGGAGCCCGGGCGTGTACTGCGGGGCCGTCGCAACGAGACCATTCTCGTGGTGGAGGACGACGAGGACGTGAGTGCATATAGCACCGCAACCCTGCGTGAGCTGGGTTTTTCGGTGCTGGAGGCCGGCGGTGGCGCTGCGGCGTTGCGGCTCCTCGAGGAGCATCCCGAGGTGGACCTCCTGTTCACCGACGTAGGCCTGCCGGACATCAGCGGACGAGAGCTCGCCGAGCGTGCGCGAAAGTTGCGCCCTGCTCTCAAGGTGCTGTTCACCACGGGCTACGCCCGCAATGCCATCGTGCATCAGGGCCGGCTCGATCCCGACGTCGAGCTGCTCACCAAGCCTTTCACGCGCACGCAACTTGCCGCGCGCATCCGCGACGTGCTCGACACGCCATCCGGCCGCTGAGCGCGTCTCATCGCTTGCAGAGGAAACCCATGACCGAAACCAGTAGCGCTGCGTCCCGATATCCCAGACTTGGCATGCACATCGATGGCGAATGGTTGTATGGCGGCGGTGGGCGGCGCGTACATCGTGTCGTGAACCCCGCGAACGGCCAGACGCTGGGCGAACTGCCGCTGGCGGATGCCGCTGATCTCGACCGGGCGTTGGCCGCGGCTGAGAAGGGCTTCCGCGAGTGGCGGCGCACGAGCGTCGACAAGCGCGCGGCGGTGCTCAAGGGGGCCGCGCAATTGCTGCGTGAGCGCGTCGAGGACATTGCCCGCAACGCGACGCTCGAGGAAGGCAAGACGTTCAAGGAAGCGCGTATCGAGACGCTTGCCTGCGCCGGCCTGCTCGAGTTCTACGCCGAGGAATGCCGCCGTATCTATGGTCGCGTCCTGGTCCGTCCCACGGGCATGCGCTCGCTGGTCATGCAAGAGCCGGTCGGGCCGGTGGCGGCGTTTGCGCCATGGAACTTCCCGGTGCACAACCCGGGCCGCAAGCTGGGCGCCCCCGTGGCGGCCGGCTGCTCCGTCATCCTCAAGCCTGCCGAGGAAGCGCCGGCGTCGGCCATGGCCGTCGTGCAGGCGCTGCTCGATGCGGGACTGCCGCCGGGCGTGGTGCAACTGGTGTTCGGCGTCCCTGACGAGGTCTCGCGGCATCTGCTGGCGAGCCCCATCGTGCGCAAGCTGAGCTTTACGGGCTCGACCGTCGTCGGCAAGCACCTGATGGCGCTTGCCGCGCAGACCATGAAACGCACCACCATGGAACTCGGCGGCCATGCGCCGGTCATCGTGTTCGACGACTGTGATCTCGAGCGCACCGTGGAGACCCTGGCGCTCGCCAAGTTCCGCAACGCCGGCCAGGTGTGCGTCTCGCCGACACGGTTCTACGTGCAGGAAGGGATCTACGAGCGCTTCCTGGAAGCGTTCCGTGCGCGCATGGCCAAGGTGTCCGTGGGGGATGGCCTGCTGCCGACCAGCAACATGGGGCCGATGGCCAATCCGCGTCGTCCGCAGGCGCTCGAGGCGTTCGTGCAGGACGCCCTCAGCCACGGTGCGCGCCTGCTCGGTGGCGGCGAGCGCATGGGCGATGTGGGATTCTTCTGGCGTCCCACGCTGCTGGCAGATGTGCCGGTCACCGCGCGTATCATGAACGAGGAGCCGTTCGGGCCCGTGGCGGTGGTCGCGCCGTTCAAGACGTTCGACGAGGCGGTGGAGCAGGCGAACCGTCTGCCCTATGGGCTCGCGGCGTTCGCGTTCACCGAGAACGGCCGTCAGGCGAACCTGATCGCCGATGCCATAGAGTCGGGCATGGTCGGCATCAATACGACCGCGCTGGCAGCCCCCGATGCGCCGTTCCAGGGCGTGAAGGAAAGCGGGCACGGCTCGGAGGATGGCCCGGAAGGCCTGGCTGCTTGCCTGGTGACCAAGACCATTCACCAGGCCTGACGCACCGGGAAGCCTGCCGCGACGCCCTCCGCGGGCGCGCGGCAGGTCGGCGCACGGCGCCGCGGTGCTCAGAACATCGGGTGCGGATTGGCGGACGTTTCCGGCATCCGCTGCACGACGTCCCAGTGCTCGACGACCTGGCCGTTCTCGACGCGAAAGATGTCGACCGCCGCGCTGCCGCGGTCCTCGGGCGAGGTCCGCATGTGGTGGTGGATGACCACCAGATCGCCCTCGGCGATCACGCGCTTCACTTCGACGATCGCTTGCGGGTGGGTCTCGAACCAGGTGCTCAGGAATTCCATGGCCGAGTGGGGGCCATCGTCGGCCAGTGGATTGTGCTGAATGTAGTTTGCCGAGATGTAGCGCTCGAAACCCTCGCGCACGCGCTTCTCGGTAAAGATGGTGTGCCACATGTCGATGACGAGCTGCTTGTTCGCTGCCGTGCGCTCGAGCGCCTCGGCGGCAGCGTCGTGTCGCTCGCGCGGCATGTCGGACACCGAGGGCGCGCATCCGCTGACGGCGACGCCGAGCAGCAGAGCAAGGAACACCCCCTGGATGCGATGGCCTGAATGCTGGATGCCTGGCATTGTGGTTCTTCTCCCTGATCAAGCCTTTGTTGATGGTGAGCGTGCCTCGCATCGCGTCGGCTCGGTGCCGGGGAGCGACACACGGGCCGAGTATCGCGCGGCGCAATATCGCTGGTAAAGGGTGTGACGACGGATGCCTGGCGATGGCGTGCGATGCTGAATGCGCCTTTGCAAACAGCGGAGGCGCGCGCTCCGGTATACTGAGATCCAGCGGAGCGCCGAGACGCGCACCGCCCACCAGCAACATACCGCAGGTAAGTGTATGCTGGCTGAAATGCTACGACGGCTGCGTCCGTATCGTCGCTGGCCGACACCGGTCCGCTATCTTGCGACGGCGCTGATGGTGCTCGCCTGCTTCGCCCTGCGGTATTGGCTGGGCGCGCTGGACATACCGGATAACCTGCCGCTCTACCTGGTCTTCATGCCGGCCGTGCTGCTGGCTTCCTTCATGTTCGATCGCGGCTCCGGCTACTTCGCCGTACTGCTGAGCGCAGTGCTGGGGTCGTACTTTTTTCCGGAACCCTGGCGGGCCGTCGATCCACAGCAGATCGGTCCCACCCTGCGCCTCGGCGCGTTCGTGCTGATCGGGTTGTTCACCGCGGCAATGGTCGAAGCGCTGCGCGGCATGGCTCTCGAGTTCACCGAGACAAACAAGGCACTCGAGGAGGCGCGCAGTCGGGCGGAGTCGAGCAATGCATTGCTCAGCGCCCTGCTCGATGGCACACCCGATCCGATTTTCATCAAGGACCGGCAAGGACGCTATGTGCATGTGAACGCCGCCACGACACGCCTGATGCGAGCGCCAGGCAGCAACCTCATCGGCAAGCGCACGCGCGACTTCCTCGCCGAGAACGAGGCGCGCGCCATCGAGGCCGTCGACGACGATGTGATGGCCACGGGGCGTGTGCGCGTGGTCGAGGAGGTCGTCACGTCGGGTACCGGGGTGCCGCGTACGTATCTCAGCACCAAGGCGCCGTGGTTCGGTCCAGACGGCGAAGTGGTCGGCCTCATCTGCGTCACGCACGACATTCACCGGCGCAAACTCGACGAGGAGCGCGTCCGTATCGCGAATGCACAGCGACAGCTGTTGCTCGAGGACATCAACCACCGTATCAAGAACCACCTGCAGTCCCTTACCGCCCAGATGTTCCGCAGCAAGCAGGCCATCGGCGACGAGCGTGCCCGTAACGTGCTCGATACGGCCATCGGCCACTTGCATGTGCTCGCGCGTGTCTACGATCGTCTGCAGCTCACCAGTCATGCCACGGCCGTGAATGCACGTGAGTTCATCGAGGATCTGTGCGCCGACCTCAATGCCACGGTGGCAGATCCCAAGGCGATCGTGCTGCGCACGCATATCGAGCCGGTCATGCTGAACTCGGGGCGTGCGGTGCTGGTGGGGCTCGTGATCAATGAGCTGGTCACCAATGCGTTCAAGCACGCGTTCCCGGGCGATCGTGAAGGCGAGATCGTGGTGGCACTACGCCGTGCGGACGACAAGCTGTCCCTCTACGTCCGCGACGACGGCGTCGGTATGGAGGCGTCCGACCATCGCGGGCGCGGGCGCCGGCTGGTGCGCTCGTTCGCGAACGAGCTCGGGGGCTCGGTGGAATGGCACCACAATGGCGGCACGCGGGTGACGCTGACGTTTCCGCTGCTCGAAGCATCCGGACAGGCCGCCGCGCACAACGCGTAGCCCCAGTCACCCCTCGACCGCCAGCCACGCCTGAATGGTGGCACGCTGCTGCGGATGGACGCTGCGGATGGACTTCGTCTTCGGCCCCCATGGAGAAGGCAAGCCCGGGTGGACTATTGGAAGTAGAAGAACGCGGCCGTCGCGGCGGCGGCCAGCACGATCACCCACGCCAGCCGCGTGCCGGTGCGATCCTCGGTGATCATGTTGCTCGGATCGTCGCGGCGGGGCAGCGCATGGGAAGCTTCGTAATGCTCGAGGTGGCGTTGCGCCTCGACCCAGCCGATTCCCCATTCCCGGCGCAGCAGTGCAACGGCTTCATTGCGCCTGCCCCGGTGTAAAGCCTCGAGCACGTCCGGAGGCAAGTCGGGCTCGCCGGCCATCCTCCCCTGGTGTATCGTCCGTTGGATCATCGTCATGCTACCTCGCCCTCTCGCATAACCGACGGCTGTGGGCGCATGTTCCGGGCGCGTTCCCTGCGCCGCGTTTACCTGCCAGAATCCGCCCCCGCCGCAATGGGCGGCATTCGGACGAAGAGCTTCGCGATGGGGAATGAGACCTCGAATGACGGGACCGGTAACTCGCCGCGGCAGGTGCTGTTTGCGAGCCTGGTCGGGACGACCATCGAGTTCTTCGATTTCTATATCTACGCCACCGCGGCCGTTTTGGTGTTCCCCATCCTGTTCTTTCCCGAGGGAGATCGGACGGCTGCGACCTTGCAGTCGCTCGCCACGTTCGCCCTGGCGTTTTTCGCGCGGCCGGTCGGTTCCGCGGTCTTCGGGCATTTCGGCGACCGGATCGGACGCAAGGCCACCCTGGTGGCGTCGTTGCTCACGATGGGTTTGTCGACCGTGCTCATCGGTCTGTTGCCGACGTACGAGGCCATCGGCATGGCGGCGCCGCTCGCCCTGGCGTTGTGCCGCTTCGGCCAGGGACTGGGCCTCGGCGGCGAGTGGGGCGGGGCGGTGCTGCTGGCCACCGAGAACGCGCCGCCGGACAAGCGGGCGTGGTACGGCATGTTCCCCCAGCTCGGGGCGCCGCTCGGATTCCTGCTCTCGACCGGCACCTTCGTGCTGCTGACCGAATGGCTGAGTGACACCCAGTTCCTCGCCTGGGGCTGGCGTCTTCCGTTCCTGGCGAGCGCACTGCTGGTGCTTCTCGGGCTGTACGTGCGGCTGCGCCTGGCCGAGACCCCGGATTTCCGTCTGGCCATCGAGAAGGGCGAACGTGTACGGGTGCCCATGCTGGCCGTGTGCCGCGAGCATCCCCGTGCGCTGTTGCTCGGCACCTTCGCGGCGGTGGCGACGTTCGTGGTGTTCTACCTGATGACGGTGTTCTCGCTGAGCTGGGGCACGTCCGAGCTTGGCTACAGCCGCCAGGAGTTCCTGGTGCTGCAGATGATCGGCGTGCTGTTCTTTGCCGCCACCATTCCGCTCGCCGCGCTGGTCGCCGACACGCGCGGGCGGCGCCCGGTGCTGATCGCGGCCACGCTGGCGATCATCGTGTTCGGGTTGGTATTCGAGCCGCTGTTCGAGTCGGGTGGCCGCCTGGGCGTGCTGACGTTCCTGGCGATCGGCCTGGGGCTGATGGGCGTGACGTACGGGCCGCTCGGCACCGCGCTCGCCGAGCTGTTCCCGACGGCCGTCCGCTACACCGGGGCCTCTCTCACCTTCAATCTCGCCGGCATCATCGGCGCCTCGCTCGCGCCCTACGCGGCCACCTGGCTGGCCACGAATCATGGACTCGCCTACGTCGGCTACTACATGGCGGTCTCAGGCGTGGTGACGCTGCTCGCGCTCATGCTGATCGTCGCGCGGCCGGTGGACCGTGTGGAAGCACGTCCGCTGCGCGTCGACGACGCCTGATCGGTCGAGGAATCGGCAGCTCGGGCGATGGCGGCCGCCGGAGGAAGGTAATGGGGGCGGGCGCTGGGGGCGACCTACCGCATCCGGCCGTCGCGGCCGCTGATACCGGGGTGCCTGCCACGGAGCGTCGTGCGCGAGAAGCGCCTCGCCCCGTGGTGGATACGCTGGCGTGCGGTCCGGATGTGAACCAGTTCTGACGGCGTGCTCGCCCGGCGGATGTTATCGTTCGCGCTCAGGGGGGCAGCGACCGGCGCCACGATGCGCGGCGCTCATCGGGAGGCTAACGAGTGGACGGGTTCTTCGGTGGCGTCGCCACCTTCTCGAACTTCATCTGGGGCGGCACCTGGAACGATACTCGCCTGCTGCCCGTGGGCGTGGTGACCATTGCGCTGCTCGGGACCGGTCTGTTCTTCATGATCGGGCTGCGCTTCAGGCCGTTTCGCCGGCTCGGCGCCGCCTTCGGCCATCTTTGGCGTGGGCGCACGGCGCAGGGCGACGGCGAGATCACGCCCTGGCAGGCCGTCTCGACCGCGCTTTCCGGGCAGGTCGGCACGGGCAACCTCGCCGGCGTCGCCACGGCCATCACGCTAGGCGGCCCGGGCGCGATCTTCTGGATGTGGGTGACGGCCATCGTCGGCATGGCGGCCGCGTTCGCGGAAAGCTCTCTCGCGGTGCGCTTTCGTGAACGACGCGCCGACGGCCAGTTCCACGGCGGTCCCATGTACTACATCCGCAATGGTCTGGGACCACGTTGGGGGTGGCTTGCGGTCCTGTTCTGTATCGGTGCGACCACGTCTTCGCTGCTCACCGGCAACATGATCCAGGCCAACTCCGTTGCCCAATCGCTGCTCGAAGCCGGACGGACGCTGGGCATGGACGTGCCCAATTGGGCGATCGGGCTCGCGGTGGCGACGCTGACCTTCCTGGTGATCATCGGCGGGATCCGCTCCATCGGCGCGTTCGCCGGACGGCTGGTGCCTGTCATGGCTATCGGCTATGTGCTCGCCGCGCTGCTGGTGCTGGCGCTCAATTTCGAGCACCTCGGCACGGCCTTCGCGCTGATCTTCCGCTCGGCGCTGGGCTTCGAGCCCGCGGCGGGCGGTCTGGCGGGCTACGGCGTGCTGGCTGCCATCCGTGCGGGCGTGGCGCGTGGCCTGTTCTCGAACGAGGCGGGGCAGGGGTCGACACCGATCGCGCATGCCGCGGCGAAGACCAACAGCCCCGTCCGCCAGGGCGAGATCGCCATGGTGGGGGTATTCATCGACACCATCGTCGTTTGCACCATGACGGCCCTGGTGATCCTGGTCGTGCAGGGCAGCTACGTGTCCGGTGACGGTACCCAAGTCGTCGACTACGCGTGGCAGTCGACCGATCTACAGGCCTCCGCGATCACCACTGCGGCGTTCGCCCAAGGCATCGCCGGAGGCCAATGGATCGTGCTGGCGGCGCAACTGCTGTTCGCGTTCACCACCATCATCGGCTGGTCTTACTACGGTGAGCAGGCGGTCATCTATCTCTTCGGGGATCGTGCCGCGCTGCCGTTCCGCTATGCCTGGGTCGTCTTCGTGTTCATCGGGACGCTGATCGTGAACGTCGACGGCCTGTGGTTGCTCGGCGACATCGGTAACGCATCCATGCTGTTCCCGAACGTAATCGCCATCCTGGCGCTGTCGGGGATGGTGTTCGCCATGGCGCGCGAGGCGGACGCCCGCGCCGCCGCGGGCGCACCGCTTCCGCAGCGCGATTGAAGCCTCGATCCCGCTTCAGTGCGGCAGGGTGTCCTGCGTCTCCTGCTCGATTTGCGCGATCAGCACCTGTGCACAGCAGGCTCGGCAGTCGGACGCGTGCTGGCCGTCCTCGAAATCGCATTCGCCGGCAGCGAAGCGCGCCAGCAGGGCCAGCATGTCCGGCGAGCGTGCGAACAGGATGGCATAGGCCGACTGGTGGACGTGGGCGATGATGGCGTCGTCCCCGTCGAACAGCATGGCAGGAGGGTCGCTGGGGCTGATGTCCACGATGGGGTACCTCGAGCGTGGCGGCTCGGAGCCTGTTTTCAGGAAGTGCAGAATCGGAACCACCGGTGGGCGACCGGTGTTCCCGTCGCGGCAAGCTGTGTGCGCTAATCGTTTTCCCTACAGCAGCACGCACACTTTGGCGTCTCCGCCGCGGCGCTCGAGGACGTTCACCGCGACATTGCCGTCGTGGCGTTGCAACAGGAGATCGAGGCGCGCGTCCGCGACCGCGAGATTGCGGATCCGTACCGAGCGTAGAAAAGCGGGCAGGGACGGATGCCGGAGCACGACACGTCGCTCGGCGGCCTCGATCTCCAGACCGAAGCACGCCTCCAGCAGAGCCAGTGGCGCACCGGCGGCCCAGGCCTGGGGGGCGCAGGCGATCGGATAGAGCGTGGGGCCCTTCTCGCGCCGCCGTACTGTGCCGCAGAACAACTCCGGCAGCCGCCTCAGGTCCATCTGTGCGGCAGCATCGAACAGCCCCGTCACCACCTGCTCGAGCTCCGCGAAACATCCGTAGCGGGCCAGTCCGAGAGCGATCAGGGCGTTGTCGTGTGGCCACACCGAGCCGTTGTGGTACGAGGCGGGATTGAAGCGTGCTTCGCGGGAGCCGACCGTGCGGATGCCCCAGCCGGTGAAGAACTCGCGGCCGAGCAGCATGCGTGCCGTGCGGGTGGCGCGCTCCGCGGAGGCAATGCCCGTGAACAGCAGCTGGCCGGCGTTCGAGGTGCGCACGCGGCACGGCTGCTTGTTGCCGTCGAGCGCGAGCACGTACGAGCCCAGCTCTTCGTCCCAGAAGCGTTCCTCGAATTGTTCCTGCAGCACGCGCGCCTGTTCGCGCAAGCGAACCGCGAGCGCCGCGTCGCCCATGTCTTGGGCCATTTGTGCGGCGAGGATGCGCGCCAGATAAACGTAACCTTGCACCTCGCACAATGCGATGGGCGCGACGGCGAGCGTGCCGTCCGCGTGAAAGACCGCGTCCTCGGAATCCTTCCAGCCCTGATTGACCAGGCCGCCGTCGCTGCGTCGCCGGTACTCCACGAAGCCGTCGCCGTCGCAATCGCCATAGTGATCGATCCACGCAAGCGCCGCCTTCACCGCCGGCCAGATTTCCGCGATGGTCTTGCGATCGGCCGTGCGTCGCCAATAGCGGCCCGCGAGCACCACGAACAGCGGCGTCGCATCGATCGAACCGTAGTAACGCCCGAAAGGCACCTCGCCCAACCGGGCAAGCTCGCCCTTGCGGGTTTCGTGCAGCACCTTACCGGGCTCGGCATCGCTTGCCGGATCCTCGGCCGTGGCCTGGTGGGCGGCAAGAAACCTGAGCACGCCGCGTGCGATGGCCGGATCGGCCCACAGCATCTGGAGCGCGGCAATCAGCCCGTCGCGCCCGAATGCCGTGGAGAACCACGGGATGCCTGCATAGGGATAGGGGCCGTGCGGCGTGTCCGTCACCAGCATGCTGAGGTCGGCCATCGAGCGGCACAGCACCTCGTTGCACACGTCGTTCGAGGTTTCGATCGCGGCTGCGCGCCGGCAGCTCTCGCGCACGTTGTGCCGCGCCCGGCGCATGGCCGGGAAAAAGCGCCGCTCGAGCGGCCGCTCGTCGGTCCGGCACAGCACGGTCAGGAAAAATGCACGACGTGCCTTCGGAGCGAGATCGAACACGAAGGTGGCCCGCCGCTCGAGCAGCTTGTCAGGCGCCGGCTCGAAGCACAGCTCCGTCGTGCGCCGCAAACCGTCCAGCGAGGCGTACTCGAAGCAAACCATACGCCCATCCAGCACGCGTGCCGTCACCGAGCCGCGACGCGTGCGCGTGTGTCCGCGTACTTCGAACAGATCGGCGAAGTCCGCGTCGAAGGCGATGCTGATGCGCACCTTGCGACGTCGGTCGTCGAAGTTGCGTATCGACAGCACCTCGTAACAGCCCGCCTCGAACAGGAACTTGGCGCGCGCGATATGCAGCGTGTCCTTGCGCAGCAGCACCTTGCCCTGGCTCGTGAGATCCGGGTTGGTGAGATCCACGTCGAGCACCGCGTTGTTGCTCTGGACCGTGGAGCTGAGCAGCAGCGGGCGCACGCCCTCGATGCTCAGGCGCAGGTCCGAGAGGAAGCGAGTGTCCTCGTGATACAGCCCGTCGGGCACGCCGGGCTCGGGTTGCAGATCTCCATAATGATCGAACAGGGCGAAGGTGTCGCCGTGCTTCAGCGTGCGCGCCCGCCGCTCGGCGAGCGAGGTGGTGGCCGGGATGTAGAACTCCCCGGCCTCCTCGTCATTTTTCTCGGCTTGATCCCGTTTGACGATGCTCATGTGGTTGCAGGCCGATCGTCGTGGCGGGGCTCATGACGGCAGGGGCCGTGTGGTTGCGCCGGGTGCCTGGGGACGTGCGTCGCGCCGGCCCGCGGCAACTCCCGACGGGCTCGGATTGCGTGCGCTCCGGGACGTGCGCCGAGGGCGGCGTACACGGCGAGGTAGTCGCGGGCCATGCGCTCCACGGAAAAGCGTTGCTCGAAACGCTCGCGCACCGTGCGTCGGTCGAGGCTGGAGACGCGCCGCACGGCCTCCACGGCCTCGTCCATCGAATCGACCACGAAGCCGGTGACACCGTGGTCGACGACTTCGGGAACCGCCCCACAGCGCCACGCGATCACCGGCGTGCCGCAGGACATGGCCTCGATGAGCACCAGGCCGAACGGCTCGGGCCAGTCGATCGGGAAGAGCAGGGCGCGCGCATTGCCGAGGAAAGAGGATTTCTCCGCCTCGCCGATCTCGCCGATGAACTCCACGTGCGGTGCGTCGCGCAGCAGCGGTTCGATGGTGTTGCGGAAGTAGGCGCGATCCACCGGATCGACCTTGGCGGCCATACGCAGCTTCACGCCGGCGCGCCGCGCGATCTCGATGGCGCGGTCCGGGCGTTTCTCGGGCGAGATACGCCCGATGAAGGCAAAGTACTCATCGCTGCTCGGCGTCTCGGTGAACGTGCACACGTCGGCAGGCAGCCCATGGTAGACCGTCCCGGCCCAGCGTGCGCCAGGCAACGGCTGGCGCTGCTGGTTGGAAATCGAGACCAGCGGCACGTCGTCGAAGGCAGCGAACAACGGGCGGTAATCCGGAAGGTCGAGCCGCCCGTGCAGGGTGGTCACGGTACAGGTCGCCACGCCCGCGCGCACCAGTGGCAGGTGGGCAAGATCGGTGTGGAAATGGATGATGTCGAACTGCGCGGCGCGTTGCCGCAGTTGCTCGAGTTGGATGTAGGTGTAGGGCGCGTAGTCGTTGACGTCGGGATCGAGGCGCAACGCCTGCGGAACGCACGCGACCAGCTCGGCGGCGGTGCGCGAATCACCACTCGCAAACAGCGTGACCTCGTGCCCCTGACGGACCAGTTCCTCGGTGAGATAGGAGACGACGCGCTCGGTGCCGCCGTACAGGCGAGGCGGAACGCTCTCGATCAAGGGGGCGACCTGTGCAATCTTCATACCACGTAATTCCTCCGTGCAACGTGCCAGAAAGTCTGCATTGGGTTTCGGCTTGGTAGCGGTTGTTGTCCACCTCGCCCGCGACTGTGATGCTTCCATGGCGGAACGACGCGCTGCGGCTCGCCTGCAACGCTCGCGATTGTGAGCGCGGCGCCAAGCCCGCCAGCCCTATGGGGGCGCGCGCCCGAAAATCAAGGTTGCGATTTGCCGCGGCTGCGTGCGTGCGCGGTCCGGACGCGCTCGCGGACCGGGCGGCGCGCTTCCGGAGGGCTGGCCGTGACCGCGGACCGGCGCTGCTGCTGCTTGACGTTTTCCCGAAGGACGTCACGCAGCTTGCCCGGGGTGCGCGTGTCCTTGCGTGAACGGCTGAGGGGTTTGGACGGTACGCGTGCCATGATGGTCTCCCAAAGCCCTGCAACGCGCGACCGATGCCGCCGGTGCCCTCCTGTGCGCCGCTGCACACGCGCGCGCCCGCGGGGGG
>QGUO01000013.1 GCA_003242495.1 Pseudomonadota bacterium
CCCGTGGAGATCGCGGCCCTGCCGGGCGACGAGCCGGCGAACTGGGGCGGCGTGCGCATCCACGGTGTCGACCGCGCCGGCTGTCAGACCGGAGAACGCGACGCCCTCTGCGTCCACGCTGCACAGCCTCGAGTGCGCATCGAATATCTCAGACTGCTGCAGGCCGGGAACGGGCGTGCAGCGTTGCAGCTGTACCAAGTCGGACCGGGTGCCAGAATCGATCATTTGGAAATCGCCGCCTCGGCAAGTAATGGCTTGGAGGTGCACGGGGGGCGTGCCAACCTGAAGCACCTGCTGCTGACCCACAACGTGGGCGACCAGTTGGTCTGGCAGGACGGCTGGCGCGGCACCATCCAGCACGGCCTGTTCACGAGCGGTGCCGCGAGCACCGGCCAGGTGCTGCGTGGCCGCAACCACAGCGTCGATCACGACGCCACCCCGCGCTCACGACCGACCCTCGCCAATCTGACCATGGTCGGTCAAGGGACGGGTTCGGCCATCCTGCTCGAGCAGGGATCGGGACTGCTGCTCTACAACAGCATCGTCAGTGCGTTTGGGACCTGCTTCGACATCGACGACGCGGCGACGGCCGCCCTGCAATCCGGCACGCCGCAGGACATCGCCATGTTCGACGTGGTGCTGAACTGCACCGAGGCACTGGCCGACGACGATGAAGCGGGGGGCTTCGATTACGGCTATGCCACGACACACTCGAGCGGCGTCCATGAATTGGATCCGCAGCTCGATCAGAATTTCGTGGCCACCAGTGCGGCTTTGCCTGCGCCCGCGGGGCGCCTGAACCTGAACCCGGTGGGCGATGCCGCCCGGTATCTGGACGACCGTGCCGGTCATTGGGGAGCGGTGTCAGGTGCGGAGCACGGCTGGTACCTGGGCTGGAGTGGTGTCGGCGTGCTGCTCTCGCCCGAGTGCGACGGCAAAGGCACCCTGGTGGACGACTATCGCTACCCGTTCTGGGTCTCGGTGACCCAGCCAGCGGGCTGGGCGACGCGCATCGAGCTCGATTACAAGGTCTGCCGGCTGCCGGCTTCGATCTCGGAGGACCTGGAGCTGACGCGCTACACCGGCGCGGACAAGCAGGTCAATGCCGATGGCTACGTCGTGGTCACCGAATCCGGCGCCCCATACGGCGTCCCCGGTGAAGTGACCTGGATGCACTTGCCGGTTCCGACCATCTGGCTGCTGGACGGCGTGGTGACCGTCGGCGACGGCGCCGCGGAGCTCGTCGGCACCGAGGAGGTGAGCACACTCAAGGCCGATCCGGTCGAGCTCACCCTACAGCCCGGCACTCTGGTCATGGCGGCCGAGCGCGGCGGATTGCACATCACGCGCGGCGGTCGGCTGCGGATTCGCGGCGAGCCCATGCTGGAGCAGGAGCATTGCAGTGCTGCGGATGCCTTCTCCAGGCGGTGTCGGGCAGCCACCACGGGTCCGGTCAGTATCTTCGGTGTGCCCGACGAGGGCTTGCCCATGCTCAGCCCGGCCTATTTGCAGGCGGACAGGATCATCCGCATAACGGGCACGTATGCGGCGTATGCACCGCTCGGCGGACTCGGGTCCGCGCCGTGGCAGGGCATCACCGTCGACGGCTTTGCCCGCAACAATCAATGCGAGGAAGCCGCCACCGCCGCGGCGGGCAGCCGCGTGTGCAACATCGCCGGCGAGCTCGGGCAGCACGGCGGCTATGACGACGATCACGCCAATCTGGAGGTGCGCAATCTCTATATGACCGGCGGTCTGTTGCGCTTCAACAGCGTGGCTGGGACGGTCGAGGGGCTGAGTTACCATGCCGGCCGATATGCGGACGAGCAGGTCGGCGAGGTGGCCGTCCTGGCGCTCGACGGCGGCACGACCAATCTTCGCGAGGTGCTGATCGACTTGAGCGGGGTGGGTGACAGCCGCAAGCCCGGCACACTGATCGCCTGGAATCACGGCTACCGGGGCAACCTGCAGTACATCTATGGTGCTTCAATGCAGGTCGCGGACGGCGGAGAAAGCCTGGTCCAGGCCCATGGGCGCAATTACTTCGTACCTCTGGTGCGCGGCGCCAACGGCGATCCGGGGCATGAAGACGACCTGCCGCGCTCCCTGCCGACCATCGTGAATCTGTCGCTACGCACCCATGAGACCGAGCAGGCGAGCGGGCAGATGACGGCGGCAGTCGACTCCAGCCTGATCGAGCTGGCGCGCGGCAGCGGGCTGCATCTCTATCACAGCGTCATGGGCGCGACGGACGGAGACGGCCGCATCAGTGATTATTGTTTCAAGCTGGATGATGGCGCGGCCGCCCGCCTGAGTGCCGGCGAGCTCCTTGTGAGCCAGCTCGCTGCGACCTGCCAGGCGTTGAGCGATGACGCCGCGCTGTCAGCCTCGCTCGGTGCGGGCAGCGGGGTCGACAACACCTATGCCGGCTCGGCGGGCGCGGTGTTCGCGGAGGACTCAGAGCAGGACTACCTGGGTCAGATGCAGGTGAATCGACTGTACGATCGCCCTTACCCGCGGCAGCAAGTGGTCGATGACTACGGTGTGGTGATGCTCGAGGTCTCGGCATCGCCGACAGCGGACATGGCGTTCCTGCAGCTGACCGATTATCTGGGCACCTTGGATTATTGGAACAAGCCGTAGCGGGCCGGCGAATCAGCCGTCGGGGTGCGCACACCAAGTCGCTGCGAGGTATGTCCTCGAAGGGTGAGGTGTGTGCACCCTGTGCCGCTCGTGCACGGGATGTTGCCGGACGCTCTGGGCAGTCGGGTGCACGAGGGATTCGACTGCTCGACGGACTCGAGTGCTCGAGGGGCATTGCTCCTGCAATGCATCTGCCGTCCTGTCTCGCTCAATGAAGCCTGTGCGCTGAATCTTCGCAGGCGCTGCGCGCAGCGGACGTGGCGTCGAGGCGTGCAATGCGACTGAGGGCGGGGGCGATGAGCCGCCATGCACCACGCGTGCAGCGGCGCCGGAAGCGATGACCCGGACGAACATTGAATAAACCGGCTCTCTAACCTCTCGCCTATCACCAACGACATCTCGATAGACCGAGCGTTGGATAAGTCAACATTCTTCATACCTGCGTTATCGCGGCGTCATGTTCCCGGCGCACCCTGATATCGCCTGGTAACCAGGAGACGTATCGGTGACCCGCCGATGTGACCGTCGATGAGGGGAAAGCGATCGTGGCGCGACCTCATGACACGACGGCTTTGGGGATGGATGAGATCTACGTGTTGCGATGTGGTGAGCAAGGCTCGATCGGGCTCGATCGTGCGATCGGACGCCGATCGTCAACGGATCTACCAAGGAGTGATCGCATGAAAGTCAAAGTCTTGGCTGCGGCCGTGGCCGCTGCGCTCGGGACCCTTTCTCATGGCGCCTGGGCCGCGAATCTCGGCTTGGATGCCACGTTCTGCGCGTCCAATGGCAACAATCTTGGAATCGGCGCGGATGGCAGGCGTCACTGCGCCCTGCCGTTCGAGATTTTCCCCGTCAACAATACGGCGCCGCTCGACACCATCGTGCTGCCGAGGACGAATTCCGTCGACGAGACCATCCTGTGGATCCTGCCGGGCGTGGTGACGGTGGGGGATGGTCATGTCGCCGGTCGCACGCCGACCACGCCTGCCGCAATCCTGAAGCCCACCACCTTGCGGATCGAGGCCGGTGTGGAAGTGAAGGGCGCCATCGCCAACTCGGCGCTGGTCATCACCCGCGGCTCGCGGATCGAGGCCGACGGCACCCCGGAGAATCCGATCGTGTTCTCGTCGCTCGACGACAACTACACGGGCGCCGGCGAATGGGGCGGCGTCATCCTGTCGAGCTGGGACAACACCAATGCCTGCAATACCACGCTGGGCTATGAATGCCAGATGGAGGGCATCAGCGAAGGGGCGTTCCACTATGGCGGCTACGTCAGTGACGCCTTGACCCCCGGCTGGGACACGCAGTCCAGCGGTCGGCTGAGGTATGTGGTCATTGCCGAAGGTGGCCATGCCATCAATGTCGACATCGACGGCGACCCGGATCCGAACTCGAACACCGGCGACGAGATCAACGGTTTGACGCTCTATGGGGTGAGTGCCGCGACCGAGATCGATAACGTGCACATCCACAACAACCTCGATGACGGCATCGAGTACTTCGGTGGCAGTGCCTTTACCACGAACATCTTCGTGACCTGCGCGGGCGACGACAGCGTGGACTGGGACTTCGGGTTCAATGGCTTTCTGATCGGCGCCTACATCCTGCAGAGGGATGGCGCCGATCACGCCTTCGAGCTGGCCAACAATCCCGATGACTTCGCCGCCGCCCCGGTGGCCAATGGGTTCATCGCCAATGTGACTCTGGATTTCGTCGACGACACGCCGGACGTCGACGCGCCGTTCGGGTTGAAGGAAGGCACCGGCGGCATTTTCGAGAACATCAAGATCGCCAGTAGCTATACCGGCAACCTGTTTGCGGTGCCCTTCAGCTATGGCAATCCGCTGTTCGTCGGCGCCATCGAGTACGCGGGCGTGGACAACAGCCCGCAGGGCTTGCTACCGGCGCCGACAACGGCATCAGGGTACACGGGGAGCATCTTCTGGGCGGACTACCCCGGTCACTGCGACTGATGCTTCGATCTGCTCCGACGTGAGCGCCGCCCGGCCAGTTGGCCGGGCGGTCTTTCGAATCATGAAGGTGCTGGGGCGGCCGCCCCAGCATCGGGTAAGCGGGACGCGCATCCGGCCCCGTGGCGTCCGTCTAGATCTTTTTCTCGATCTTGGCGTCCTTGCGCAGCCCATCGAGATATTCCTGCAGCATGCGACGCTGCACGATCGCCCGCACCTGGTCCTTGACCTGCTCGAAAGCCGGCGGGGTGGGCGCGCGCGAATCTTCCAGGCGGATCACATGCCAGCCGAACTGGCTCTGCACGGGGGTGACCGTGATGGCGCCTTTCTCGAGTGACGAGACCGCATCGGCGAACGGCTTGACCATGCTGTCGAGCGTGAACCACCCCAGATCGCCGCCGCTCTGCGCCGAGCTGTCCTTGGACTTCTCCCGGGCGAGCTTGGCGAAGTCGGCGCCGCCCTCGAGCTCGCCGATGATGGCCTGGGCCGTCGCCTGATCCTCGACCAGGATGTGGCGCGCGTGGTATTCGCGGGGCAGAGCGGCGACCTGGGCATCGTATTCGGGCTTCAGTTGCTCGTCGCTCACCGGGTTCGCCTCGAGCCATTTCTGCAGGCCCGCATCCACCAGCACGTTCAGGCGCGCCAGCTCGATCTGTTGCTGCACCTCGGCCTGGTCTTCCACGCCTTGCTTGCGGGCGTCCGCGGCGGCGAGGCGCATGGTGATGAGCTGGTCGAGCAATTGCGCTTCCTGCTCCGGCGGGATGTCGCGACCGGTCTGGCGCTCCACGCCCGCGACATAGACGTCGAACTCGGCACGGGTGATGTTCTCGCCGTTCACCGTGGCGACGCTGTCGCCGGGCTCGGCAGCGGACGGGGCACTGCCCGGCCCGGCGGCGACGGTCAACAGCATGGGGGCGGCCAGGGCGAGGGCGAGAACGGAATGACGGGTGATCATGATGAAGCAGCTTCCTTGGGCGTGAGGGCGGTAATGCTCAAAGCGTGGATGTCGGTCTGCATCAGCTCGCCGAGCGAGCGGTACACGAGCTGGTGGCGGGCGAGCGGGCGCAGGCCGGCAAAATCGTCGGACACGATGAGCACACGGAAGTGCCCCTTGCCCTCGCGCGCACCGGGGTGTCCGACGTGCAAGTGACTTTCGTCGACCACTTCGACGCGCTCGGTGTGCAAGGCTGCCGACAGCCTGGCACGCAGCAGGTCTACCCGCTCGGCATTCGGACGGCTGGGCGTGCTCATCGTGTGGCGTCCGTCTGCGCCTTGGTGGCGAGCCATACGCCTTGCGCCAGCGCGAACGCCAGCGTGAGGCCGAGCACGCCGAACAACTTGAAGTTCACCCAGGTCTCCTCCGGGAAGTTGTAGGCCACGTACAGATTCAGCGCGCCCATCACCACGAAGAATGCCACCCACATCCAGTTCAGCCGCAGCCACAGGGGACGCGGCAGGGTGACGTTACCTCCCATGATGCGCTCGATGACGGGGCGATCCCCCACGAACTGGCTGGCGACGAATCCGGCCGCGAACAGCCAGTTGACCACCGTGGGCTTCCACTGGATGAAGGTCTGGTCTTGGATCAGCAGCGTCAGGCCGCCGAACACCAGGACCAGGGCGGCCGAGACCAGCGCCATGGTGCTGACCTTGCGGTGGCGCAGCCATTGCACCGCCGTCTGCACGATCACGGCCGCGAGCAACACGCCCGTGGCCACGAAAATGTCGCTCATCTTGTAGGCGACGAAGAAGGCCACCACGGGCAGGAAGTCGAACAGCAGGTGCATGATGGGCGAGGGGCTCGGTCGTTTGAAACGTACAGGTATGATACTTCAACAATGCCCAGTCGATTTTTCGAAATCCACCCCGGCAATCCTCAGATGCGCCTGATCCGCCAGGCCGTGGACATCATCCGCGACGGCGGGGTGGTGGTGTATCCGACGGATTCGTGCTATGCGCTGGGCTGCCACATCGGCGACAAGGAAGCCATGGCGCGCATCGCGCGCATCCGCCAGATCGACAAGCATCACCATTTCACGCTGGTCTGTCGCGATCTGTCGGAGATCGCCCGGTATGCGCGCGTCAGCAACCAGCAGTACCGTACGCTCAAGGCGTTCACGCCGGGGCCGTACACCTTCATTCTGCAGGCGACGCGCGAGACGCCCAAGCGGTTACAGAATCCGCGCCGGCGCACCATCGGCATCCGCGTCCCGGATCACCCGGTGCCCCAGGCCATCCTCGCGGAGCTCCGCGAGCCCATCATGAGCTCGACCCTGGTGATGCCGGGGGCCGTCACGCCCGAGACCGACGCCCGCGAGATCCAGGCAAAGCTGCTGCACGCCGTCGATGCAGTGATCGACGGCGGCAACTGTGGCATGGAGCCGACCAGTGTCGTCGACCTCGCCGGGCCTGCGCCGCTCATCGCCCGCCGCGGCAAGGGCGATGTCAGCGCGTTCGAGTAGCCGCCGACGCCGGGCGCCGCGGCTGCGCCGGCGATCCGTGCCCCGAAGCCCGCCACCGGGCGTCCGCTCATGCGACGTGGAGGACCGACGAGGGGAGCTGATGCGATGCGACCGGTGTACGGCGTGGCGCGGGCAAGCTGCGTATAATGACGGCTGCGCCCATAGTGCTTTCGCATACATTTAAGTCTTCATCTTAAGCCTTTGATTTAAAAAGATAGAATTGTCGGTCGCCGCCAGGTGGCCGCAGTTCAAAGGGACCCGCATTGAGCGCCAGCATCGCAGCCAACCGACGAGTGCTTTCCGGCATGCGCCCGACCGGTGCCTTGCACCTGGGCAATTATCACGGCGCGCTGAAGAACTGGATCGAACTGCAATACCAGTACGAGTGCTATTTCTTCATCGCCGACATCCATGCCCTCACCACGGGCTACGAGGACACCTCCGAGCTCGAGGACCGTGTGTGGGAGATGGCCATCGACTGGCTGGCCGCGGGCCTGAACCCGGCGGCGGCCACCATGTTCATCCAGTCGCGTGTCCCGGAGACCTCGGAGCTGCATCTGCTGCTGTCGATGATCACGCCCCTCGGCTGGCTGGAGCGGGTACCGACATACAAGGACCAGCAGGAGCAGCTCAAGGATCGCGATCTGTCGACGTACGGCTTCCTGGGCTACCCCTTGCTGCAGAGCGCCGACATCCTGCTCTACAAGGCGGCCTACGTGCCGGTGGGCGAGGACCAGATCGCCCATGTGGAGATCACTCGCGAGGTCGCGCGGCGCTTCAATCACATCTACGGGCGCGAAGCCGATTTCGAGACCAAGGTGGAGAAGGCCATCAAGGCCCTTGGTGGCAAAAATGGATCTCGATACAGAGAGTTGCGTAAACTTTATCAAGAAAAAGGTGATGAGTCCGCGCTCGAGAAGGCCGTCGCCATGCTCGAGGGGACGGCGCGACTCACGCTCGCCGACCGCGAACGGCTGGTCGGCTACCTGGAGGGGACGGGACGCAGCATTCTGGTGGAGCCCGAGGTGTTGCTCACGGCCACGCCCAAGGTCCCCGGCCTCGACGGGCGCAAGATGTCGAAGTCCTATGGCAACACCATCGGCCTGCGCGAGGATCCGGATTCCGTGGCGCGCAAGCTCAAGACCATGCAAACCGACCCCGCGCGCGTGCGACGCACGGATGCCGGCGACCCCGAGAAGTGCCCCGTGTGGGACCTGCACAAGGTGTATTCGGATGCCGATACCCAGGCCTGGGTGCAGCAGGGCTGCCGCTCCGCGGGCATCGGCTGCCTCGACTGCAAGGGGCGTCTCACCGAGGCGGTGATCGCCGATATCGAGCAGATCCGCAAACGTGCGCAGGAGTACGAAGAAGACCGCGACCTGGTGCGCGGCATCATCGCCGAGGGCTGCGAAAAGGCGCGCGACGTGGCCCGTCAGACGCTCGAGGAAGTCCACCAGGCCATGGGAATGATTTACCGATGAAGCCGGACCTCAAGCTGGTCGAGGATACCGGCTCACGGCTCGAGCCGGCGCCCGAGCCGGAGGCGCCGCAGCAGGCCGAGATGCCCTTCGCCATCGTCGAAGGCGAGCCGGTCACGCAGCTGCCGCGCGACTTGTACATCCCCCCGGATGCGCTGCAAGTGTTCCTCGAGGCCTTCGAGGGCCCGCTCGACCTGCTGCTCTATCTCATCCGCCGGCAAAACCTCGACATCCTCGACATTCCCATCGCCGAGATCACCCGGCAGTACATGCAGTACATCGAGGTGATGCAGGAGCTGCAGCTCGAGCTCGCCGGTGAGTACCTGTTGATGGCCGCCATGTTGGCGGAGATCAAGTCGCGCATGCTTCTGCCGCGTCCGCCGGCCGCCGAGGGACAGGAAGAGGAGGAGGATCCGCGCGCCGAGCTGGTCCGCAGGCTCCAGGAGTACGAGCGCTTCAAGAAGGCGGCCGAGGACCTCGACCGGCTGGTGCGCCTGGAGCGTGACACCCTGCCGGCGTCGGCCGAGCTCACCGAGCGCAAAGTGGTGCGCGCCCTGCCGCAGGTCACGCTGCAGGAGATGCTGCTCGCGTTCAAGGACGTGCTCGCGCGGGCGGATGCGTTCGCGCACCACCGTATCCAGCGCGAGCGACTGTCGGTGCGCCAGCGCATGTCGGAGATCCTGACCCGGCTCAGCGAGCGGGCGTTCGTCGAGTTCACGGCGCTGTTCCATCCCGAAGAAGGGCGCATGGGCGTGACCGTTACGTTCAGCGCCATTCTCGAGATGGTGAAGGAGGGCATGATCGAGATCGTCCAGGCCGAGCCCTACGCGCCCATCCACGTGCGGCCCGCCTCGGCGCGCCGGCATCTGAGCGTGGTGGAGAGCGAGTCGAGCAACGCGGACGCGGAGAACGAGGCAGCGCTCGCCCAGCCGGCCCATCCGGACGAGGATGAGGAGGACGACGAAGACTTCGATCTCGAGGACCTCGACCTCGGCCATGCCGACCCGGCGGCAGCCGAGGTAACCGATGCATCCGATGAGCCGGCCCAAGGGGCGCCTGCCGAGGGTGCACACGCGGACGGCGTCCACCACGAAGAAGACAAAGAAGGTTGGGACGAGGACGAAGACGAGGACGAGGACGAGGACGAGGACGAGGACGAGGACGAGGACGAGGACGAGGACGAGGACGACGAAGACGAGGACGAGGACGAGGAAGACGAGGAAGACGAGGAAGACGAGGACGAGGACGAGGACGACGAGGAAGACGACGAGGACGAGGACGAAGACGAGGACGAAGACGAGGACGAAGACGAGGACGAAGACGAGGACGAAGACGAGGACGAAGACGAGGACGAAGACGAGGACGAGGACGAAGAAGAGGACGAAGACGAGGACGAAGAAGAGGACGAAGAAGAGGACGAGGACGAGGACTGGGACGACGACGAAGTCGAGGATGACGACGAGGACTGGGACGAAGACGGCGATGACCTGCCTGACTGGGACGAAGAGGACGTCGTCGCGGCAGGGGGCGATGCGGTCGCCGAGCCTGGCGACGACCCCGTGAGCGACGCGCCGGAAGCACCGGGCGCCGCCGCGCTCGCCCGCGCCGACTCTGGGCATGACGAATTCGAGGGGGCCGATTCCGTTGACGTCACCGCCGGGACCCTCGACCCCGGCGCACGGGACGAGGTCGGGCCGAGCGAGGCTGCGGACGATGCGCAAGCCGCCGGTCCGGAAACATCGGCCCAGGCCGAGATCACGGCGTCCGCGGAGCGCTCGGATGCGCACCCGGCCGAGCGGGAGGCGACCGCTGCACATGGCGAGCACGCCGCGGCCGGGGCCGTGAGCCCGGTCGGGGACGCGGACAACGCTCCGGCTGCGTCACCCGCCGGCGACATGCGAATGGATGCGGAAGATTCGCGACGCTTCGCAGCGGAACCTGACTCCGCCGCGTCGCCCGCCACCGACAGCGTGACCGGTGCGGGAAGCGAAGACGAAACTCGAGGTGATTGATGAACGAGCATGACCTCAAGCACATCATCGAAGCGACGCTGCTCGCCGCGGGGCGCCCGGTGCCCACGCAGCAGCTGCTGAATCTCTTCGATGAGCGCGAGCGGCCCACGCCGGAGCAGTTGCAGGCTGCGCTTGCGTTGCTGGACGAGGACTACAAGGACCGCGGCATCGAGCTGGTCGAAGTGGCGAGCGGCTGGCGCATCCAGGTGCGCCCGCGCGTTGCCGACGTGGTCTCACGCCTGTGGCAGGAGCGTCCGGCGCGGTATTCCCGCGCGTTGCTCGAGACCCTCGCGTTGATCGCTTATCGACAGCCCATCACCCGCAGCGAGATCGAGGAAATCCGCGGCGTGTCGATCAGCTCGACCATCATGCGCACCCTTCAGGAGCGCAACTGGATTCGCACCGTGGGGCACCGCGAAGTGCCCGGGCGTCCGGAGCTGCTCGGCACGACACGCGAGTTTCTCGACTATTTCGGGCTGAAGAGCCTGGACCAGCTGCCGACGCTGGCGGAGCTCAAGGACGTGGAGACCATCGGGGTGCAGCTCGAGCTGCCCGGGGCGGAAGACCCCGCGCCCGCCGACGGGCAGGCGGCTCAGTCGACCGGCGAGGAGTCCGACCCGGCGCAAGGCGGCGCCGAGTCCGCGCCTGCGTCGGAAGCCGCCGCGTCCCCGGCGGAGAACGAGGCTGCGGTCGAGACCCAGGCCTCCACGGAGACGGAATCGTCAGGGCAGGCGGAGTCTTCCGCGGAGGTGTCCGAGGCTTCGCCGGCCGCCGACGGCGAGGTCGAAGCCACCGACACCACCGACACCACCGACACCACCGACACCACCGACACCACCGACATCACCGACACCACCGAGGCAACGGCGCAGGACCCGGAGGATCCGGCCATGGCGGGCGACGCAGGCGCGGACGAGGACGACGCGCCGGCTTCCGTCGAACAGGATGCGGCGCCGGATCAGGTCCCCGGGCAACAGGCACCCGCCGAGGCGGGTGAGGCGCCGGACGAGGATGCGGTGGGTGACAGCGGGGAGGACGTGGACGGGTCGGACGAGGACGACTCCAACGCCGCCCCGACCATGGCCGCCGTGCCCTAGGACACCGCCGAGACCGGTAGAGGGAGCGCGAGTCGCCGGCGGACGCGACTGGCCCCGCGTGGTGCCGCCGGCAGTGGCGGGCGGCGGGGCGGCCGATGCGCCGTCGAGGCGGCTTGCCCGCACCCGGCAGGGCGGCTCCCTCGGCCGTTCCATGTAGACTGTCTTTCAAGCGGCGCGGCGCCCGCATGGCCCGCGGGTCTGCGCCAGTTCCGTACCGACCGACTCAACGCCTGAGCTTACGCTGCCCGAGATCGTTTCCGTGCCCGAGCGTTTACACAAAGTCCTTGCACAGCACGGCCTCGGCTCGCGCCGCGAGATCGAGAAGTGGATGCTGGCCGGGCGCGTCCGCCTGAATCAACGATTGGCCCAGCCGGGCGACCAGTATCGCCCGGGTGATCGCGTCTTCGTCGACGGCAAGGACGTCACGGCGCGCCTGCGCGTCACGCTCGCGCCGCAGGTCCTCGTGTACCACAAGGCACAGGGCGAGCCGCTGACCCCGTCGGTGATGGGCGAGACGCCCGCCGCGTCCGGCCCGCCGCCGAAGTCCGTGATGGAGCGTTTACCGGCCGTGCGCGGCGCGCGCTGGCTGGCGATCAACCCCATGCAGCCCGGCGACAGCGGCTTGCTGCTGGTCACCAACGACGGGCGGCTCGCCGATGCGCTGCGGCGGCGGGTCGATACGATTTCGACTGCCTACGTGGCGCGGGTGCTGGTGCCGTCGCCCGACTTCGACGTCGAATCCTTGCCGCGCGCGGTGCATTACGACGGCGAAACCCTCGAGTTCGAGGACGTCGAGCCGGCGGGCGGGGAGGGGACGAACCGCTGGTTCCGTGTGAAAGTCGCGCGGGCGCATCGCCGGGCCGCCGTGCGCGCATTGTTCGAGAGCTGCGGGCTCAAGGTCAGCCGCGTCATCCAGGTGCGCTTCGCCAACGTGGAGCTGCCGCGCGATTTGCCGCGCGGGCGTCATCGGGCGCTCACACCCGCGCAGCTCGCGCTGCTGTATCGTCTCGCCGACTTGCCCCCGCCGGACGGCCAGGGCGTGCCGCCCGGGCCGCGACGCGGTGCGCGCAGGCGATCCTCGCAGCGGTCCCGGCGCTCCTAGGCGTGCGTCACTGAATGGGGCGGAGCCGCAAGCGCGCGGCGCACCGGCCGCGCATGGCGCATCGTGGCATGGCGCATCGTGTGCTCGAGGTCAGGCGGGCTGGCACTCGATGGTCTGCCCGGTGACGCCGCGGCTGTCGGGGCCGAGCAGCCAGAGATACGGGTCGACGATCTGCTCGGGCTCGGGCAGTACGCTGCGATCCTCCGCCGGGTAGGCCTGCAGGCGCATGTTGGTGCGCACCTTGCCGGGATTGATGCTGTTCACCCGCATGAGGCCTTCCAGCTCGTCGGCCAGCATGTGCATGAGCCCGTCGCTCGCCCATTTCGAGGCCAGGTACGCGCCCCAGTAGGCGCGCGGGCGGGCGACCACGCCGCTCGACGTGAACACCAGCGTCGGATCGGAAGACTGCTTGAGCAGCGGCAGACAGCAGCGCGTGAGAATGAACGGCACGTTGGCGTTGACATGCATGGTGCGCATCCACTTCGCGACGTCGTAATGCTCGATGGGTGCGCGCTCGCCGAGCATGCCGGCGTTGTGCAACAGGCCGTCGAGACGTCCAAACTCGCGGCCGATGGCTTCGACGAGCTGGTCATACTCTTCTGGACCGGCCTTCTCGAAGTCGAGCGGAGCGATGGAGGGCCGGGGCTGCTTGGCGGCGACGATGGCATCGTAGACCGCCTCGAGTCGCCGCACGTTGCGCCCGTGCAGAATGACGCGCGCGCCGTGCCGGGCGGCGGCCAGCGCGACCGCCTTGCCGATGCCGTCGCTCGCGCCGGTGATGAGGATGACCCGCTCGTCCAGCAGGTCGGCAGCAGGAACGTAGTTGCGTGGATACATGAGGCAAAGATCTCACGCCAGCGAACGCTCGTCCAATCCTGGATGAGCGTTCATGCCCGACGGGCCGCCCGCCAGGCGATCCAGGGCTTGGCGAAGGGGCCGAGCTCGATGCGCTCGGTGCCGACTTCGTAATTGCGCTGGGCGATGCGATCGAGCAGTCCGCGGTACAGCGCGGACAGGACCAGCAACGGACGCATGCGATCGCGCGTCTCCGGGGGCAGCGCGCGCTCGGATTCGAGCAACCCCTCGCGTACGTGCTCGCGATAGCGCGCCAGCAGCTCACGTAGCGGCGCGCCGACCTCGCGCTGCCGTGCGTCCTCCAGGGACACGCCGCTGCGGTCCATGTCCTCGAGCGGCAGGTAAAGGCGTCCGTCGGTGGCGTCCTGACGCAGGTCGCGCAGGATCTCCGCCTGTCGTACGCCGCTGCCGATGCCGCGCGCGGCGGCGCGCACGGTGTCATCGACCGGTGCCGGCGCCATCAACTGCTCTGCGAGCAGCTCGGCGATCACGCCACCGGAGCGCACGCAGTAGGCGCCCAGCTCGCGCATGGTGAGATAGGTCATCCTGGCGAGGTCCATGTCGGCCGCGGCGAGCAGTTCATGCAGCCGTGCGAAGTGCCGCGGTGGCGAGCCGGGTTGCTGCTCGTGCAGGGTGCGCGTCGCAGGATGCTGCGGATTGCCGTTGACGAGGCGGTCGATCTCGTCGCGCCACCAGCGCAGCCGCGTGTGCGCCACGTCGTGGTTGGCGCTCTGCGCCGACTCGCGAATCTCCGCATCGATCACGTACAGCGCCATGAGCGCGTCGCGCCGGCTCTCCGGCGCGTAAAGCAGGGAGAAGTAGCGCATCGAGCCGGGCGGCGCCGCCCGGTTGATCATGGATGCATCGAGATGGGACATGACGAATCGCTGACCTGGGATGAAGTCGCGGCGGGTGCTCGGGGCTCAGGCGTCCGCCCGTTCAGGACGGTATCGCGTGCGCGGCAGGCACTGCGCCTCGTGCTGCATACCGTTGGGGCGCGGGCGGCCGCGTGCCCGGGTCGAGTCGATGCGGTGCTGCATGTCTACCGGCCCTCGGCGCCGTCCGTCGTGTCCGCGAGCGCCCGGTCGGGCTCGCCCGCGGGCGCGCGGGGTTCGCGTATCAACTTCTCGACCGGGTCCACGGTTTCGATGGCGCGATCGGTACGCACGCCGAGCTCGGTGAACTTGCGCGCGCCGGGCAGGACGTTGCGCTCCAGCGAGCCGACCGCGCTGTTGAAGCTTTCCACGCTGCTGCCCAGGTTGCGTCCGAGCTTGGTCAAGTGACCGGCGAACACGGCCAGGCGTCGATACAGGTCCTCGGCCAGCCCGCGGATCACTTCGGCGTTCTGGGCGAGCGCCGTCTGGCGCCAGCCGTAGGCCACGGCTTTCAGCAGGGCGATGAAACTGGACGGCGTCGCGATGATCACGTCCTGGCGGATGGCATCCTCGAACAGCGCCGGATTCTCGGCCAGCGCGGCCGAGAGGAACTGGTCGCCGGGGATGAACAGGATCACGAAGTCCGGACTTTTTTCGAACTGGTTCCAGTAGCTCTTGGCGCCCAGTTGCCGGACGCGCTCGGCGAGCACCTGCGCATGCCGGCGCAGCGCCGCCGCGCGCTGCTCGTCGGTGGTGGCATCGACGGCTTCGAGATACGCATCGAGCGGCGTCTTGACATCGACCACCAGGTCGCGGCCGTCCGGCATGTGCACCACCATGTCCGGACGCAGCATGCCGTCGTCCGCGCGCACCGAGACCTGTTCGTGGAAATCGCAGTGCTCGACCATGCCCGCCAGCTCGGCGAGCCGCCGCAGCGTCATCTCGCCCCATCGCCCGCGCACCTCCGGGCGACGCAGCGCGTTCACCAGGGTGCGGGTCTCGCGCTGCAGGGCCTGCTGGCCGAGCGCTACCGCTTCGATGGTGGTCTTCAAGGTGCCGAAGGTCTCGGCGCGCTCCTTTTCGATCCGCGCCATCTGCTGCTCGGTCTTGGTGAGCGCTTCGCGGATGGGGGCGAGCATGGCCTCGATGGCCTTTTCGCGTTCGGTGAGCGCCGCCACGGCGGTCTGCTGATGGCGGCCGAGATGCTCGCGTGCGAGCTGCAGGAACAGCTCGCTGTTCGAGCGCAGCGAGGCACCCGCGATCGAATCGAATGCGGACTTGATGCCCTCGGTGGCGCGCTCGAGCGCCGCCGCGCGCTCGCGCTCGAGCTCCTCCTGGGTCTTGACCTGCGATTGCAGCACGGCCAGCTCGATGCGCAGCGCCTGCTCGCGTCGCAGCGCCAGCCAGCGCGTGGCAGCGGCGCCGAGAACCAATCCGGCCAGCAGGCAGCCGGCGGCGATGAGGTACAGGGATTCTGACATGGGCGGCAACATAGTCGCTTCGATCGCAGTGCGCCACTCCCCGACCCATGGGGCGGGGAGTGCGGATGAGCCCTCGGGTCGCGGGCGCGCGGGCGGAGCGCGGCCTCGCTGCGGGGGCGATGAACGTCGGTCCTGGATGCGGCAGGTCGGCGTGGTGCGGGCAGGCCGCGGCGCCGACAGGGCGCATCAGGCTTCCGGTCTGCGCAAATGGACCAGGTAGTTCACATCGACGTCCGCGCCCAGGTGTGCGCGCTCGCGGAACGGGTCGTAGGTCAGGCCGGTGATGTCGACGACGAGGAGGCCGGCCGCACGCGCCCAGCGCGCAAGCTCCGAGGGGCGGATGAATCGATCATAGGTGTGCGTGCCGCGGGCGACGAGGCCCATGACGTACTCGGCCGCCACGATGCCGAGCAGAAAGGATTTCAAGTTGCGATTGAGCGTCGAGGCGATCACGTGCCCGCCGGGCTTGACCAGGGTGGACAGGGCCGTCATCACGCTCTGCGGATCCGGCACGTGCTCCAGCATTTCCATGCAGGTGACCACGTCGTAGACGCCGGCGTGCGCCTGCGCATGCATCTCCGCCGATTCGCGCGCATAGCGCACCTGCACGCCGCTGCCCAGGGCATGCAGCTCGGCGACCTCGATGGTGGCCGGGCCGAGGTCGATGCCGGTCACCTCGGCGCCGCGCTGTGCCATGGCTTCGCTCAACAGCCCGCCGCCGCAGCCGACGTCGAGTACCTTGCGGCCGTGAAGGCCGCCCACGCAGGTCTCGATGTATTCGAGGCGCACCGGGTTGAGGACATGCAGGGGGCGGAAGTCGCCGTGCGGGTCCCACCAGCGCTGCGCGATCGCTTCGAAGCGGGCGATCTCGGCGGGATCGTGATTGGTCGCTGGCGTCATGGGCTCGTCGCTGGGGATCTCGAAAGCGCCATTCTAGCGTCTGCCGCCGGGGTCTGCCGGCCGCCGCTCGCCGGCGCCGCGATGATGCGACACGGCCGGCGCCCGGATGCGTCCTACGCCGAGCCCGATGTGCCGCGCCCGGCGATGCGCGCCCCCCAGCGTCGCGCACGTTCCATGAGGCCGGTGAGATCGATGCGGGTGGGTGTGCCATCCGTGACCAGCGCCCGCCCGGCCACCCAGACGTCGCTCACCTGGTCACGCGAGGCGCTGTAGACGATCTGCACGGCGGGATCGTACACCGGCTGGGTCTGTGGCCGATCGAGGTCGATGCAGCACAGGTCGGCCCACTTGCCCGGCGCGATCGAGCCGATCGATTCGCTCAGTCCCAGGGCACGCGCGCCATTGAGCGTGGCGACCTCGAGCCACTCGTGCGCGGACACCGTCGCTTGCGGAAACAGCCCGCGGGCGAGCAGGGCGGCGGTGCGCAGCTCGGCGAGCATGTCGAGGTCGTTGTTGCTGGCGGCGCCGTCGGTGCCGAGCGCCACGTTGATCCCTTGGGCGCGCAGCTGCGGCACCGGGCACACGCCATTGCCGAGCTTCAAGTTCGACTGAGGGCAGTGCACGACGTGCACGCCGCCGCGCGCCAGCCGCTCGAGATCCGCCGCATCGACGTGCACGGCGTGGACGGCCACCAGCAGCGGCGAGAGCATGCCGAGACGCTCGAGCCGCGCAATGGTGCGCCGGGCGGGATCGGCCGGGACGTCCGCGCAGGCCTGCTCGGCGGTCTCGTTCACGTGCATGGTCATGGGCATCTCGAGCTCGTCGGCCGCCCGCCGCACACGCATCAGCGTCTCGTCGGACAGCGCCTCCGGCGCATGGGGCGCCAGCACCGCCGTCACCAGCGGATCGTCGCGGTACTCGTCGTGCAGCTTCAGGCCTTTCTCGAGGCACTCTCCGGCCGAGTCTGCCCAGATCGTCGGCGCATCGAGCACCGGGACGCCGATCGCCGCACGCATGCCCGCTTCGGCTGCCGCCTGAGCGGAGATTTCGGCAAACAGATGCATGTCCGCGAAGCAGGTGGTGCCGCTGGTCAGCATGTCGGCGATGGCCAGCGCGGTGCCGTCACGCACGTACTCCGGGTCCATCCAGCGCTGCTCGAGCGGCCGGACTTCCTCGCTCAACCAGCGGTCGAGCGTCGCGGCTTCGGCGGCGCCGCGCAGCAGGGTCATCCCGGCGTGCGTGTGGGCATTGACGAAGCCGGGGAGGAGCACGTGGCTCGGACGCTCGATGTGCTGCCCGGGCGCGAAGCGCCCGAGCGCCTCGGCCGTCGGCGCGATGGCGACGATGCGCCCCTGGTGCACGGCCACCGAATGCGCCTCGAGCGCGACGCCGGCGGGCTCGATGGGGATGACCCAGCGTGCGCTGATCAGGAAGTCCACGGTTTGCATGGCGCATCGAGTATAGCGTTCAGGCGTGCGAACGCCGTCCGGCGCACGTCGTGCTGTGCTACAATTCGCATCTTTGCGACCCCTGCTCACCTCGGGGGTCGAGGTGATCGGACCCCCCGGCTCACGCGGACAAAGCACGACGACGAGCAGGTGATCGAGCAGGGCGGGGCGGCCTCACAGATAGCGGTTTTCGTTGGAATGCCCGTTCCACGACGGCCCGCCCGAGCTCGGTGCGGGATGGCCGGTGCGGGGCCCGAACGTATCGTCTGCAGGTACTCGAAACAGGTTCATGGCTGAAATCGCCCGCGAAATTCTGCACGTCAATCTCGAAGACGAGATGCGCCAGTCGTATCTCGACTATGCCATGAGCGTCATCGTCGGACGTGCCCTGCCCGACGTGCGTGACGGTTTGAAGCCGGTGCACCGGCGCATCCTGTTCTCGATGCACGAGAGCAACAACGTCGCGGGCCGTCCTTACGTCAAGTGCGCCCGCGTGGTCGGTGACGTGCTCGGTAAGTAC